>CAJORD010000129.1 GCA_905236605.1 uncultured Synergistales bacterium
ATTAGGCGCAGAAGAAATTACGCGCGATATTCCAAATGTCGGCGAAGACATGTTACGCAATCTCGATGATGACGGCATTATCAGAATCGGTGCTGAAGTCAGCGCGGGAGATATTCTTGTCGGTAAAGTAACGCCGAAGGGAGAATCGGATCAAACCCCCGAAGAAAAATTATTGCGCGCGATTTTTGGCGAAAAGGCTCGAGAAGTTCGTGATAATTCGCTAAAACTCCCGAACGGTTCTTGGGGCAAAGTCGTAGATATAAAAAAAATGGACAGGGACAACACTCCCGAAGCGTTGGGTTCTGGCGTCATTCGTTCAATAAAAGTTTACGTAGCACAGCGCCGAAAAATCACGGTTGGCGACAAAATGGCAGGCCGTCACGGAAATAAAGGCGTCGTTAGTCGTATTTTGCCCGTCGAAGATATGCCATACTTGCCAGACGGAACGCCCGTTGATGTCGTTTTGAACCCGTTGGGCGTCCCTAGCCGAATGAATTTAGGCCAAGTGCTTGAAACGATCATGGGCTTTGTAGCGCTCAATAATGGGTGGCATGTCTCTACGCCTGTCTTTGAAGGCGCAAACGAAAATGAAATTTTTGCAGAGATGAAAAAGATTGCCGCCGAAAAATACAAAGACTTAACTGAAGACGGCATGATTACAATCCGTGACGGACGCACAGGCCGCCCGATGGATAAAAAAGTTACGATCGGCTGCATGTACATGCTGAAATTAAATCACCTTGTCGATGATAAAATTCACGCTCGCTCGACAGGACCTTACAGTTTAATAACTCAGCAACCGTTAGGCGGGAAAGCTCAATTCGGTGGTCAGAGATTTGGAGAAATGGAAGTCTGGGCACTTGAAGGCTACGGCGCCGCGAACGTCTTGCAGGAAATTTTGACGGTCAAGTCCGACGACATTAGAGGCCGCGATAAAACTTACGAACGAATCGTAAAAGGTCAGAGCCTTGTTAAGCCGGGCGTGCCAGAAAGTTTCAGAGTCCTCGTGAAAGAACTTCAGGGACTTGGCCTCGATGTTGAAGTTACGTTTGATGACGGTTCACAGGGCGATATTCCGCTTGAAGACGACGAGAAGCCAGTTTACACAGGTAAACCGCCGGAGGTCTTCCAGCCTATTAAAAAGCCTAGAAAGAATCGTAAATCGCAGCCTACGCTTGAAAATATCACAGAACCTGAGCCAGAGCCGGAAGTCTCACCAGAGCTCGCCGAAGTGGCCGCGGACATTTTCAAAGACGATACAAATAATTCAGAACCTACAACTTCAGACACTGGAGAGGGGGAAAATTAAACTTGGCAAAAAGAAAGGAAATTACGGGAGTTAGAATCAAGCTCGCAACTCCTGAAAGAATACACGAAATTTCTAAAGGCGAAGTCTTAAAGCCCGAAACGATTAATTACAGAACTTTGCGCCCCGAAGTCGATGGACTTTTCTGTGAAAGAATTTTTGGCCCGACTCGAAGCTACGAATGCAAATGCGGAAAATACAAACGCTCCGGCCCGAAGTTCAAAGGCGTAATTTGCGAAAATTGCGGCGTCGAAGTTACAGATAACCGCGTCCGACGTGAACGAATGGGCCATATAGATTTGGCTGTTCCTGTCGTTCATATTTGGTACTTGAGAGGCATTCCTAGCCGTTTAAGTCTTTTACTTGGAACAAGCGCAAAAGATTTAGAGAAAGTAATTTATTTTGCTCCGTCTCGAAAAACGGAGAAAGGCTACAAAATCACAGAGACCGCTCGCCCGGATATTATTCAAAAGGGCGCAGTTATCTTTGAGAGTGAATTAAAAATCCATGCTCATTATCAGCCTGTCGGTTTTGAATACGAAGAAGCCTTCCAGCTTGACGGTATCGAAAACGTCCCTGTTAATGTCGGCGATGTAATTTCAGCGACACAAGTTGCAAAATTCAAAACTGATTACGGTGATGAAAGTTTGAAAGTCGAACCGGCTTTCATTCTTAGCGAGGACGATGAAGAACTAGGACTTGACGCGGGGGCTATCGTCCCTGCCTCTAAGGCCGATGATGACGCTGTACGCGCAAAAGTCGGCAACAGCGACGCTTTCATCGTTACGGGCGCAGTGAAGTTGCCGTATGTCAAAGGCCAAATTCTTTCACGCACAGAGCTAACGGCGCTTGAACATCAGTACCCCGGAAAATTCCGCGTTATGCGTCATGAGAAAGTCATTGACGACCCTAGCCATCTTGTAATTAATCCGGGAATGTCAATGTTCAGTCAAGGCGACGTAATTTTTGAACATCAGCAGCGAATTTGCCGCAAGTATGACGAAAATTTCTCTTCAGGAATTGGCGCGGACGGCGTTCAGGCTCTAATTAATAAATTGGACCTTGATACGCTCGCTGATTCTTTGCGCGAACAGATCGCCGACACTACGGGCCAGAAAAAAAGAAAATTAATCAAGCGTCTTCAAGTCGTTGAGGATTTCAGAAAGAGCGACTCAAAACCGCAATCAATGATTTTAAACGTCCTGCCGGTTATCCCGCCGGATTTAAGGCCACTCGTTCAGCTTGACGGCGGACGCTTCGCAACGAGCGATCTTAATGATTTATATCGTCGTGTCATAAACCGAAATAACAGACTTAAAAAATTACAAGCCCTCAACGCTCCGGAAATCATCGTTCGCAACGAAAAACGAATGCTTCAAGAGTGCGTTGACGCTTTAATTGATAATGGCCGCGTCGGGAAAGCCGTGCTTGGTGCAGGCAACAGACCTTTGAAAAGTCTTACAGACTTGTTGCGCGGCAAGAAAGGCCGTTTCCGTCAGAACTTGCTCGGCAAACGCGTTGACTATTCCGGACGTTCGGTCATCGTCATTGGCCCGCAGTTAAAAATTTATCAATGCGGACTTCCTAAGCAGATGGCGTTGGAACTCTTCAAGCCGTTTGTAATTCGTAGACTTGTCGAAGGCGGAATGGCTCTCAACGTCAAGCACGCAAAACGAAAAATTGAAAAGGGCGGCAGCGAAGTCTGGGAAATTCTTGAGAACATCATCAAAGATCACCCCGTCATGTTAAACCGCGCGCCGACTTTGCACAGATTGGGCATTCAAGCGTTCGAACCGGTTTTAATGGAAGGCAAGGCGATTCGACTTCACCCGATGGTCTGCACGGCTTTCAATGCTGACTTCGACGGCGACCAAATGGCTGTTCACGTTCCCTTAAGTATCGAAGCACAGGCCGAAGCTCGTTTATTGATGCTATCGGCGAACAATTTGCTTTCACCGGCTTAGGGACGTCCTGTCGTTACACCGACTCAAGATATAGTTTTGGGCGTATATTATTTAACGGACATGCGCGAAGGTCTTGACGGCGACGGAATGCACTTTACGGACATGAACGACGTTTTGTCAGCAGTTTCTCACGGAACTGTTCACGTAAACGCGCGAATCTGGCTTAAAGAAAATCCGGAACTTTGGGGCTATCCTAAGGGGCGCAGGAAATTCACGAAAGATAATGACGCCGTGATCGTCAACAGTCATAACGATGTTGAAGGCGAGCCTCATGTAGTTTTCTTTGAGACTAGCCCCGGCCGCGTAATCTTTAATGACAAAATCGCCCCTGCTCTTCGTTTCGTTAATGAGCAGCTCGGGAAAAAGAAAATCGGTTCGCTTCTCGATGATGCTTATGACAAAGTCGATAGGCCCGGCGTCGTCGATATGCTTGACCAAATTAAATCGCTTGGCTATCACTGGGCAGCACGAAGCGGAATCAGTTTCGGCGTTCAGGCCGTTAGAATCCCGGACGAAAAGACGACGATAACTCAAGCTACGCAAGCCGAAGATGACATCGCAAAAGAAAATTACGAAATGGGTTTATTAACTCATGATGAGTATCTCGATCAGAAAGGCAAGTTATGGGGAGCTGCCACAAATAACATAGCCGAAAAAATTAAAGAGCACATGAGCCCCGATAATCCTGTTCGTATGATGGTCGATAGCGGCGCGCGAGGTTCTCTCGGTCAGATGGGACAGATGGCCGGAATCCGCGGACTTATGGCCGACCCGACAGGAAAGACTATCGACTACCCGATCACAGCAAACTTCCGTGAGGGCATGAACATGCTTGAATATTTCATTTCGACTCACGGTGCAAGAAAAGGACTTGCCGACACTGCATTACGAACGGCGAAATCAGGATATTTAACTCGTCGTCTTGTTGACGTCGCGCAGGATTTAATTATCACTGAACACGACTGCGGCACGACTAAAGGAATTTGCATTCGTCCGTTACTTAGCGAAGGCAAAGTCATGATCGGCATAGCTGCACGAATTGCCGGACGTACCGCGCTCAATGATATTGAGAAAGACGGCGAAGTCTTTATTAAAGGCGGCGAAATCATCACCGAAGCGATCGCTAAAAAAATCGAAGACGCTGGCTTTGAAGAAATTTGGGTGAGAAGCCCTCTCGCGTGCGGTTTGAAAAAAGGCGTTTGCCAAAAGTGCTACGGTCATGATTTATCCTCGCGTAAACTTGTTCCAATCGGCGAGGCTGTCGGTGTCGTTGCTGCTCAATCAATCGGCGAACCCGGTACGCAGCTTACTATGAGAACTTTCCATACTGGCGGAGTTCGTTCTGCCGAAGACATCACACAAGGTCTTCCGAGAATCGAACAATTATTTGAAGTCCGAAGACCGAGAAAAGTTTGTATACTTGCCGGACTTGACGGTTTCATTAAGGACATCACAACCGAAGGTAAACGAAAAGTTATTGTTGAAGATTACGAAGGAAAAACGCTCACACACGCGATACCTTCAGGACAAGAAATTAAAGAGGGGATCGAAGTCGGACTTCCAGTTACAAAACTCACTCCTTTAACTGAAGGCAGCGTTGATCCGCAGCAATTACTCGAAGTTGATGGGATCGACGCGGTGCAGCGAATGCTCGTTGATGAAATTCAGAACGTTTATAACTCGCAGGGCGTCAGCATTAACAACAAGCACATTGAAGTTATTTTGCGAAAAGTCGCGCCGCTTAACAAAGTTCGCGTTATCGAAGAAGGCGATACAAATTTCGTAGCAGGCGATATGGTCTGGGAGGACGAAGTCGAGAGAATTGAAAAGCAGATTCTTGACGATAACGAAAAGAGAATTTCTGACTCTGTAACAAGATTCGGCGGCGACATGTTGCTCTCAATCGACAAACCCGACGAAGCGATTATCGAAGCAGTCGGTCAGCCTTTGACGGAGGAGACGCTAAGGAAACTTTTAACGCCCGGAGTTACTGTGAAAATGTTCACAATCGAACACGAAGGTCAAGAAGTCGATGTCATAATCGGAAAAACGACATTTAGAAAACGACTTTTAGGTTTGCGTCTCGTTCGTGAGGTCAAAATGCCAAAAGGCAAAATGAAAAAATCGACTTTACTCGGTCCCGTCGAGATGAAGAGAATTACTGACCCAAGGCTCGAGCCTGCGATTATCCGTGTCAGAGATAGAGATTTGTTGACAAATATAACAAACGTAAAATGGGTCGCCGAAGACCTGACCGTCGGAAGTCGAACGGTCGCCGCTCATGATACTCTTGTTGACGAGCGAGCAGCTGAGAACATTACGCAAAGCGGTTTACGTGATTTCAAAGTCTGGAATAACGTCGAACATATTAACGTCGTTGATACTGTCAAGAAATTTTTGATGGACAAAGATTTATCCGACCGCGAAATTTATGAAGACGGCGAAGCGACCGGTAATTACGTTACAGAGGACATCATTAACTCAATCGCAACAGGCGAAATCGAAAAAATCGAAGTTGAAGACGGCGAGTCCACGATCATTCTTAATCGCACAGAAATTGTTGCTAAGGCGCTGACTTCAAAATTAAGAAATAAAATTCTTGTTCATGTTGACTTCCCGGAAGTTCCAGAGCCGGAAGTCGTTGAGACAGAGGCAGAAGCAGAAATCACCGAAGGCCAAGAGCAGAACGCACAGCCTGAAACGCCTGAAGCGCCCGAAACGACGCAAGAGCAGCAGCCTGCGCCGGTCGAAGCTACAGAAGCTCCAGCTGAGTCCGAAGTCAAGGCCGAAGAAGCTAAGAGCGAGGGAGAAGCTTCTGAGCCTAAGGGAAATAAAAAGGACAAACAAGAGCCAGAGCCAGAGCCTTTGCCAAAATATTATGGCGGTCTTGAGCTTAAAGGGAAAATCATTGAAGAACTTGCAGCGGATAATCCGGTTGACATTTATGTCAGGGCTGCAACTGCGCGTATGGAAGTCTGCCATTTAATTCGCGATTACACTTACGTGCAAAAGATGAGAGAGTTGCCCGAGTGCAAGCCGTTCATTCATGGAATCACGAAGGCGGCTCTTGCTACGGATAGTTTCTTAAGCGCGGCATCGTTCCAGCAAACTGCGCAGGTACTCGCTGGAGCAGCCGTTAAAGGTGAGCTTGACCCGTTAAGCGGCTTGAAAGAGAACGTCATAATCGGGCATTTAATCCCGGCAGGAACAGGAGCGGAAGCCTTCAGAAGGAAACCGGCCCCACGACGTCAATATCAAGACAAACAGCGGCCGAAATTTCAACAACGAAGAGATTTCAAAAAGCCTGCTCCAAGAATTCAAAGTCAAGATTTATTCCACGAATAGAGAAAAAAAATTAACTTCTGGACAAATTGTCCAGAAGTTTTTTATAAAACTAAAACTTGCGACAAAACTCTTCCATTCTGTCCATCGACTTCATTAAATCTTCCATTGAAAGAGTACAAGCTAGACGCAAATATCCCTCGCCTGTCGTTCCAAACGCGCTGCCCGGCAACACTGCAACTTTAGCTTCGTTGAGTAATTGCCACGTGAATTCTTCGCTCGTCAGTCCTGTCCCAGATATATTAGGGAATAAATAAAAAGCGCCTTCGGCCGAATGACATTTCACGCCCTTCATAGCGTTTAATCGCGTTTCTACGGCTTTCATTCGTTCGCCGAAAATTTTTGCACGCGCTTTGACTTTCTCGTCCTGCGTGTTCATTGCATAAGCGGCAGCCTTTTGTGAGAGAGTGTTAACTCCGTAGGTCTGGAACGACGACAACACGCACATCGTATTAATAACGTTCTGCGGCGCAAATAAATAACCAATTCGCCAACCCGTCATGCAATGACTTTTTGAAACGCCTGCGGCCAATAACGTCCGCTCTTTCATGCC
>CAJORD010000130.1 GCA_905236605.1 uncultured Synergistales bacterium
GTTACAAACTGCACCGAGCCATCAAGAACGCTTTCAAGAATACGCTGAAGCTGACGTCGAATCCGTTGCATCGAGATAGATTAGCGATGGCGTTGTTGCCTGTTCAGACTGTGGGCAACGCGAAGTTCAGAAGATTCAAAATTGCTCCAGACGGAAGAATTGAGCGCGAAGTCTACCGCAAAGACCCGAACACGAAATTTAATCCTCAGAATGTAGATCAGCCGATGAGATATTTAATGAGCTTTTTGCTTGAACAATTTGCGAAAAACAAAGAAAAAGGCTCATGGTACGACAAATTTTTGAGTTTTATTTTCCGCGAAGGCGATTTGAAGGAAGTCGCAGAATATATCAGGAGCGGCATAAAATCCGACAACGATTTAGAAGGCGGGAGCCCCGCTGGCACAGGCATAGAAATTTTTTGCGGACGTGAATTAATCGGCTTTCATTCTCATTAAAAAATTTTTTGTGCTATATTAATCTCCTAATTGATTTTAGGAGAGAATTTTATTTTGCCGCGAGTGAAATTAATCGCAGGAATTTTATATCCCAACGAAGAATTATTAAATTGGAGCGTCGATGAACTTTCTAAACTTTGGGGACGTCCGGAAATTTTTTCAGAGCCCGTTCCGTTCGATAAGACGGATTATTATCACGAAATCGCACCGAATTTAATTAGAACTTTTGTATGCTTCCCGGGACTTTTTGACGCGGGCGAATTAGTCGACTGGAAACACGCCGCAATAAAAATCGAGGCCAAGAGCCGCGAACCGATTCGCGCAGTGAACATCGACCCGGGCTATGTAGACGGAGCTAGATTAGTTTTAGCTTCGACTAAAGATCACGCGCATAGAATTTATTTACGCGACGGAATTTTCGGCGAGGTAACTTTGCGCTATCGTTTCAAAAAATGGCAGAGCTTCGATTACACTTTCCCAGATTTCGCCAGCGGAGTTTATGACGAATTTTTAACGCAAGTTCGCCGCATGTGGCTTCAAGAAATCAAGTAGGAGTTAGGAAGTAGGAAGTAAAAATGAAAAAAAAATTTTTGATTTTAATTTTCGCTTTCATAATTTCAAATTTGTGTTTTACGTCGGAGGCCGACTGCCAGTCGGAGCTTGCACACTGGAAATTAAAAAGCGAATTTATTCAGCCTTTAATCCCAAGCGCAAATTCCGAAGATTTCGGGCGCGTCGTATATCGAACTTATGAACGAGAATCTCCGCGCGGCGTTCTTGAAATTATTTTGTCGGAGGCCGACTGCCGGACTCAAGGCAAAGGCACAGGAAGTCTTTATGTCCCGGAGCGCGTTGACGCGTCAAAAAAATTATTTCCGGCTGCTGAATATAAAATTCTTGAAATCGAAAACCACAAAGCAATTTTAGAAAATCAATCACATTTGCCGCTTGCACTTGCTATTCAAGTTAATGATAATGTCATTCTTAATTTAGAAAGTTCTTCACTTAATCAAGAAGAGCTAATCTCAATCGCAAAGGAGATATTATCATCATGGAATTTTACAAAGTCGGACTCGTTCCCGGCCCCGTGAGCGTTCCTGAAGACGTTCGCAAGGCTTGGGATTTTGATTTCGCAAGCTCGGATTTAGAAAACGAATTTTTTAACCTCTATCACGAAAATCAAATCTTAATTCAAAAAATTCTTCACACAAATAACGACATCACAATCATTTCCGGCGAGGCTATGTCAATCTTGTGGGCTTCGCTAAAATGCACGCTCAAACCTGGCGAAAAAATTTTGGCCGTGTCATCAGGACTTTTTGGCGAAGGCTTTGCGGACATGGCTAAAACTTTCGGCGCTGAAGCTGAAGTTTGCGCTTTCGATTATGATTCAGTTCCGGAGCCGGAAAAAATTTATGAACACGCGAAAAAATTTTCTCCCAAAGTCATAACCGCCGTTCATTGTGAAACACCTTCAGGCACGCTTACACCATGCTTGAAAGAAATTGGCAAAATTGCTCACGAAGTCGGCGCGTTGTTCGTTGTTGACTTTGTCGCAAGCGCCGGCGGTGCTTCGCTCGACGTTGACGAGGCCGAAATCGACATAGGACTTTGGGGAAGTCAAAAAGTTTTATCGCTGACGCCTTCGCTTTCAATCGCGATAATTTCAAAACGTGCTTGGGACGTCATCGAGAGCGTAAACTACTCCGGCTATGAAGCTTTCAAAGATTGGCACGACGTCGAAAATAAAAAATTCATGCCTTATACTCACGATTGGCACGCTATGAAAGCTCTTAACATTTCGCTTTTAAAAATCATGAACGAAGGACTTGAAAACGCAATCGAACGTCATGAACGCGCTGCGCGCTTATGCCGCGACTTAGGACGCGAGATAGGCTTAAAACTCTTTCCACGCGATGAAAAATTTTCTTCTCCAACCGTAACGGCGTTTTATGTCCCTGAAAAATTTTCGTGGCCCGAATTTGATTCAAAACTTCGTGAACAGGGCCTTGCAGTTGGCGGCAATTACGGCAAACTCGCCGGAAAAGTTTTTAGAATTGGACACATGGGCAGCCAAGCTGATGACGAACTTGTTAAAAGAGGTATGGACATTATTAAGTCAATTCTAACTGCGCTATAATTATTCATCATTTCTCAAATTATAAAAGGAGTTTTTATTTTTTATGTGCCACTCTCAACAGAATACTCTTCTGTCTGACCCGTCGATACAGTCAGAAGCAGAGAAAAATCTTTTTGAGACTATAACGCAGTTAGGCAACAGCGCAATCCTTATTCATTTGCGCGACAATGGCAAGCATGAAGCCGTTTATGTATCGCCCGAATATGCGAAAATGATGGAAGATACTCCAGAAAATATAACTCGATTTAACGAGGCTGGCGACTTTCGCGAAGTTATTTATCCGGACGATTGGCCAGTCGTGCAATATATACTAGAAAATCATGAGGCGCCGGATAAATCTAAAGAGATTCAAATTAGAAAAATCACAGCTAAAAATAATATTATCTGGTGCAAAGTCCATTATGCTTTTCTGACTACCGGAAACAAAAATTATATATATCTAACGTTCGAAGATATAACGCTTTATAAAAATATGGAAACTAAAGTCAGAGCTAGTTACGACTCTATAGGGCAAAATTTTTATCATCATGACAAACTCACCCTCGGGATATTTCGCGTAAATCTAACTCTCGATATTCTCGAAGAAGTTAGAGGCCGCGACCTCTTTAGCTCTGATAATAATCAAACTGTCTTCTCTGAATTTATGAACAAGCGTGCACGAAATTATATTAACTTTATCGAACGAAAAAAACTCCTTGAAACTTTCAACTCCGATAATTTAATCGACATTTACATAAAAGGACGAGTTACTAGCAGGCAAGTTCTTCTTTCAAGACGCGAAAACGGAAATATTTGTTACGTCGAGTTCGCCGCAATCATGACGCGCAACCCCGTAACTGGTCATATCGTCGCCTTCATAAGCGAACGCGAATGCAATAATTCAAAAGTTTATCAAACAATCGTAGATAAAATTCTAGCGCGACAATTTGAAATGATAGCTTACATGGCAATAGGTAGTTATCATATTACGGTCAGCGAGGACTTGCAGGAAGGCAGCATTTTGCCAAAACTCTTGCATGAAACTTTCAGCTCTTACATTAACGAAGAAATCATTCCGATTTTGCACGGCACCGAAGAACAAATTCACGCGATGGCCGATTCGCTTTCTCAAGACGCTATCGCCTTCGGAACTCAAAAAAATTCTATTTACGAAGTCAATATAGCCTGCTTCATCGAAGGCAAAATTTTTTACAAGCAATTTAATTTTTACGCGGTTAATCCAGGATTTTATATTATTCTTGTCGCTGACACTACGCGGCTTTATCGCGAACAGCAAGAACGCAGCGAACAACTTGAAGAAGCTCTCGAACTTGCTCAAAACGCAATGCAGCAGGCACGCAAAGCTAATTCGGCCAAGAGCGAATTTCTTGCTAACATGTCTCACGAAATCCGAACGCCTATTAACGCCGTCTTAGGCATGAACGAAATGATAATCCGTGAGAGCGAAAGCGACAGCATCACGACTTATGCCCGAAACGTCGAGAGCGCTGGCAAAAATCTTCTTTCAATAATTAATGACATTCTCGACTTTTCTAAAATCGAAGCTGGAAAAATGGAAATTGCGGAGAGTGATTATAAATTAAGTTCCGTTCTTAATGACGTTACTAACATGATAATTTTCAAAGCGCGTCAGAAAGATTTGAAATTTAATGTCAAAGTCGATGAGACCCTTCCGGATTGTCTTTACGGCGATGAAGTTCGAGTTCGTCAGGTTGTTACGAACATTTTGAATAACGCAGTTAAATATACTCACGAAGGCAGCGTGTCTTTGACAGTGTCTGGTGAAAAAATTTATAACGAAACCGGACGCGGAACTGTCAATCTTGTCTTCAAAGTTCAAGATACAGGGATCGGAATTAAAGAAGAAGACCTCCCGAAGTTATTCAAAAAATTTGAGCGTGTTGACCTCGTTCAAAATAACACTGTTGAAGGCACGGGGCTCGGACTTTCAATCACGCAAAACTTGCTTCAGCTTATGCACGGCGAGATTGACGTTGAAAGCGTTTATGGTGAAGGCTCGACTTTTGTAATTTTCTTGCCGCAAAGGATAACTTCAGATGAACCAATCGGCAACTTCCATGACAAATTCGATCGCTATGTTCACAACATGAAAGCCTATCACGAATCTTTCAAAGCGCCTGAAGCTAGCGTTCTTGTTGTTGACGATACAGACATGAATTTGACCGTAATCGAGGGACTTTTGAGCAAAACTGAAATTCAACTTGAAACGGCCAAGAGCGGAGCGCAAGCCATTGAGCTAACTCAAAAATCGAAATATGATTTAATCCTCATGGATCAGAGAATGCCACAAATGGACGGCACTCAAACTATGAACAACATAAAAGCGCAACTTGACGGCCTGAACGTCGATACGCCTTTTATATGTCTGACTGCCGACGCCGTAAGCGGAGCGCGAAATAAATATCTCGAAGAGGGATTTACGGATTATCTTTCTAAACCTGTCGAAGGCCCAACGCTCGAAGCAACTTTAATAAAATATCTCCCGCAAGAAAAAATAATTTTGCAGGATAAGACAGCTCCTGACGATTCAGATGACGAAACTGAAACTCAATCAGAGCTTCGAGAATTTTATTCTCACACTGTCGGCTTGAGTTATTCCGAAGCAATTAAGAATTGCGCAACCGAAGAAATTTTAGCGAAGACTCTTCAACAGTTTTGGAACTCAATTAATAATAATCTTCGCGACATTGAAAAATTTTTCAAAGAAGAAGACATTCATAATTACACAATTAAAGTTCACGCTCTAAAGAGTTCAGCAAGATTAATAGGAGCGTCAGAGCTTTCTGCGCAGGCGGCTTATCTCGAAGACTGCGGCAATAATCATGACATTGCCTCTATCCAAGACCTGACGCCGGAACTTTTGAATAATTACAAAGTTTATCTCGAAAGACTTGCGCCGCTTTATAAACAGGACGACAACGCCGAATTAATTTCAGTAGAGCGACTTCACGAAGCCTATGAAGCCATCAAAGAATTTGCCGCGATGTTCGACAGCGATTCTATAGATGGGATTGTTGCAATGTTGCGCGAATATCGAATCCCTGACGACGAAGCAGAGAAGTTTAATTTGATAGCGACTTGTGCCGACGGTGCGGACTGGGGCGGCCTCGAAGAAGCCCTAAACGGCAAGTAGGAGTTAGGAATTAGGAAGTAGGAAGTTAAAAAATTAAAAAGAAAGGAGAGTTTGAAGACAGGCAATGAAACCAAAAATTTTATATATCAGCGATAGGCCGTCAATGGCTGCGGACATGTTAATTAAAAATCTCGCTGATACTTTCGAGATAACGCGAGCGCGTTCGACTGATGAAGTTTCAATTCCAAAAATTATTTTAGTTAATCTTGCTGGGCTTGATGACACTGAACGTGCCGGGTCGATAAGAAATTCAAAAATTTTTTTACTTGGGAACCAAGCTGAAATTGACACAGCAAAAGATAAATTTACAGGAGCGGAATTTTTCGTGAAGCCTTTCA
>CAJORD010000131.1 GCA_905236605.1 uncultured Synergistales bacterium
AACATTTGAATTTACGCAGGCGAGCCTCATGGAGCTGATGGCATGGGACGCGTCGGACAACGTGAAATTAATCAGCGTGCCTTTGTTAATGATGGCCGGAAGCATTGCGGATTCTCTTTACATGTCCGAAGACGTAATCGAGAAAGCCACGGGAACGAATGATAAAGAACTTTTCTTAATTCCCGGCGCAATGCACATTCAAACTTACTGGAAGCCGGAATTTGTCGAGCAGGAAGTCAACAAGCTCAAAGAATTTTTCGGGAGAACTTTATAATCATGAGAAGCATTTTAATTTTAAGTTTATGCGCTGTGTTTTTTGCTCTCCCGGCGTTTGCGAGCACGCTTGACGGTTATGACCGCGCTAAAGTTGCCGACGAAAATTATTTGAAGATGCACGGCACTAACTCAATGCCCGAAGCCGTGAATGATCCAGAGCTTGCCGCCGTGATGAAAAAATATATTTACGGCGATTTATCACAGCAAATAAAGCTCACGAACACAGAGCGCGAATTAATAAAAATCGTAGTATTAACGACGAATCAGAATCACAAGTTCTTGAAGCGCGTTATCGAAGGAGCTTTAGCACTCGACGTAACACCTTTGCAAGTTCGTGAAGCTCTCTATCATGTTGCGCCTTATATCGGCTTTCCGAAAGTCTTTGAAGCTCTTGACGTTGCCAACGAAGTTTTTATTTCAAAAGGAATTAAACTCCCGCTTGAGAATCAGGGAACAACGACCGACGCAGATAGATTCGAGAAGGGACTCGCTTTTCAAGTCGGAGCATACGGCGAACGAATTAATCAAATGAGAGATTCAACGCCAGATTTTCAAAAACATTTACAAGATAATCTCTCGGCATTTTGTTTCGGAGATACTTACACGCGCGGGACGCTAGATTATAAAATGCGTGAAATGCTCACGATGGCGGTTATCGGTACGCTTGGAACTGGTGAGCCGCAATATAAATCTCATGTTGCTGGGACTCTAGCGGCCGGAGCAACCCAAGAAGAAGTCATCGGCGTAATTACAACCATGAATCCTTATATCGGTTTCCCGAGAACATTGAACGCTTTGAGAATCGCCAACGAAGTTTTTACAGAACAAAAATAATTTTTATGACAGCCTCTAAGTTTTTTCAGAGGCTGTTTTTTATTTTATTCTTGCCAACTCTTCATATATTCAACTTGTTCCGCTGTCATTGAATCAATTTCGATTCCCAGCGCCGCGAGTTTCGATTCCATTACGGCTCTGTCCGTTTCTACTGGAACAGGATATAAGCCTCTTTCAAGTTTGTGAGTATAAATGTGCAGCGCGCTCTCAAGCTGAAGCGAAAAACTCAAGTCCATAATTTCAATCGGGTGTCCGTCGGCGCACGCGAGATTCGTTAAACGGCCTTCGCCGAGTAAATTAATCCTTCGGCCGTCTTTCATTACGTAAGTGTCAATGTTGTCGCGAAGTTTTTCCACGTGGTCAGAAAGAGATTCTAAATCGGGCTTGCTGATCTCGACGTCAAAATGTCCTGCGTTGCCAAGGACGACGCCATTTTTCATTTTTTCAATATGTTCACGGCGGATTACGTGAATGTTTCCCGTGAAAGTCAAAAACACATCGCCGATTTTCGCGGCCTCGTCCATGCTCATAACTCTGAAACCGTCCATCAAAGCTTCGCACGCCTTATGCGGATCGACTTCCGTAACAACAACGTGAGCACCAAAGCCTGCCGCGCGCATTGCCGCGCCTCGTCCGCACCAACCGTAACCGGCTATTACAACCGTCTTACCAGCGACAACCATGTTAGTGGTGCGAATGAAACCGTCCCAGACCGATTGCCCTGTGCCGTAACGATTATCAAATAAATATTTGCTCAATGCGTCATTAACATCTATCATCGGGAACTTCAAAACGCCCTGCGCGTTCATGGCCTTCAATCTCTTTACGCCGCTTGTAGTTTCTTCGGAGCCGCCAAGAATATTCGGAATTAATTCGGGCATTTCGCTGTGAACAGTTGCGACTAAGTCCGCGCCGTCGTCGATTATTACATTAGGCTTGTAATTCAAAACTTTGCGAACGTAATTAAAATATTCGTCCGTGGTCATGCCGCGATGGCTGTAAACATGAACGCCGTTTTTAGCGAGCGCTGCGCAAATGTCGTCTTGAGTTGAAAGAGGATTGCTTCCACATGCGGCAACGGTTGCGCCAAGTTTCGTGAGAGTGATTAATAAATTTGCTGTCTTAGCTTCAAGGTGAAGACAAGCCGCTATCGTTGCGCCTTTGAATGGTTGTGAATTTTTGTATTTGTTATAAAGGAATTGCAATGAGGGCATATACTGCCAAGCCCAATCGATTTTATTTTGGCCTCGTTCAGCGAGATTTATATCTTTGATTTCAAACAAAATTTTTACCTCCGTTTAATTTTCGCGATTAGTATAACAAAATTCCCAATCGCTAATTTCCCAGCAAAAATTTCAAATGCCGAGGCTGTCTAAAATTTTTTCTCCGTCGTCCCACTCTCCTAATAATGGCGCGTATGTACAGTACCAAGATTTTGCGTCCAGTTCTTTACCGTTTGAATCTGGCCGACAATCGAAGCAACAATATCTAAATTCACACTCGCGGCACTCTTGAATTTTATTTTTATTCATCGAAAAAATTTTTTCATCGAGTATATTTTTCAAATGAAAATTTCTTAGATTACCATGTGCGATTCGTCGCTCCATTACACAAGGATAAACTGTCAAGTCTATTGAAAAATATAATCTTCTTGAAAAACAATTATGACCGCTCAAGCATCTTTTTACAAAAAATTTATTAAGTCGCCGTGAAAAAGTTTTCTTTGTGATTAATCTTTTTCTCGCAAGCTCTCTTGAAAGCAGCGACCGCGAAGCCCTTCCCGTAAGACGCACGACATCTTTAACGCGGCTTAATTCATATAATTCCGTGTTTTTGTCGCCGATTGCAACATTTTTCATCAAGACATTTTTCACGACATATTTAATATTATTTTCTCTTAATTTTTTTATGCTCTCGTTAGTTTTGTCCCAAGAGCCGTTTAGCTGTGTAACTCTATCATGTTCGGCGGCATTGTATGAATATACTGACAAGGCAATTTTAATTCCGTGTGCCTTTATGTAATTAATCAATTTGTCATTCAGAAGCGTGCCGTTTGTGAAAATCTCAACATAATCAAATTTGCCTTCGAGATAGTCAAGATATTTTATTATTTTCTCGCCGAGAGCAAACGGTTCGCCACCGATTAACTGAATTTTTTTAACGCCAAAAGATACAAGCTCGTCTATAACGTGGCAAAAATCGTCGTAGCGCATTATCGAGCCGCAAAAATTTTCTGCTTCGTTGTAACAGTGAAGGCATTTTAAGTTGCACAAATTTGTAATTTCTATCCATGCAAAATCTATAACGGGTTTCTCTTTGAGTTCAAGAATTTCATGAGGGGGCACAAAATCATCAGTCAGTAGCCGCAAAGATTTCAAACTTTCCAGATATTCAAGCTCTGCTTGCGTTAATTGCGTTTCAGTTTTCAAAACTCTGCTTAATAATTCTTTAGCATCTTTGCTTACGTGTATGAGCCGGCCGCGATTAAAATCATAAAATGCTGCCTTAATATGCCCGTCAACAAGATAAACATTTTTTTCTAAGTACCACAAAATTTTTTTCTCTTTCCCCAAATAAAAAAAGCTGCCCTAAAGACAGCATTGAAAAATTTATTCTTGAGGATCGCAATCAGGAACACACGCTTCGCCATAATCCGGGCCACAGTCGTTTGCATCAGGGAAGCAGGTTCCTTCAGGAGTGCATGAATCGATATCAGGCGGGCAATTAAAGTAGTAGTCTGAATCGCTCTCGCCACTTGGCGAACATTCCGCAGTGAGATCACAATCATTCGAAAAAATTTCGTAGTCTAACATGTTTTTACTCCTTTCAAAATTTTTGATGGAGTAATTGTAATTTATCCCCCCCGTCAAGTGCTAATAAATTTCGTCCATCGCGTTCACAATCATATCGACAGCGTCACCGCGCGTCATTGTTGCGCCGAGCGGCGGCAATTTTAATTTTGCGTTCATGACTTCTTCTGCGCGCGCTATCATTCCGTCAAGCTCGCTTCGAGTTATTAACTTGTCAGCGCCGAAACGCCCTTTCTGTCCTTTTGAGCCAGACGAATTTATATTTGCGCCGGTCATGCTTGGATATGCTCTTGGCCTAAGCAAGCCATATAAATTAGAAACTTGAACGCCCGCAAAATTTTTATGTTCGCGTGTTACGTCAGAGTAATTGCAAAGCGATAAAACTACTCCCGCTTCGGCGAGCCTATGTTGAACGTGAACGGGGTGAACTTCTCGCGGCTGAAGATTTAATTTAATCGAAACGGCGGCTAACGCTCCGGCGGCTTGTCCCGTCATCATCGTGATAGGCTGAAGACGTAAAGCACTCGAAACAAGTCGCGACATTGATAAATTTTTTTCCGCGGCTATAAAGTTGTCAACGCTCTCTGGAATTAAAATTTTCATAGGAACTTGAAACGGCCCTTGCGGCATATTGCCCCAAATTGAAGACTGCTTTTCGCCAAGCTCTCTTTCTATATCGTCATCATCATCGCCGCCGTGAAGGTCAAGATTATAACCACCGATTGCGATTGCGTCCCTGAACTCGTGATTTTTATGACCGTTTCGCCAACTTAAAGAATTTTCGTGAACAGCCTTTGAGTTTAACGTGTAAGCACCCTTCACGCGCCGGGACTCTCGCACATAAGGGATCGGCGGCATATGGCGGGCAATTTCTTTCCATTCGTCGGGAAAATCTTTAGCAGCTTCTGGCAATTCGCCATATTCGTTTTCATCGACTGACCAGTTAGCGCCGAGTTCATGCTGAATATAATAAATAAAATGTAGTGTTTTAATCAGCGCGTCGCGTTCCATTTGAGCGCGTGTCTCTTTATCTTCAAGGAACATGACGTTAAGCCCGTAATGGTTCATTAATAAATACATTCCCGGATAATCGTTGCCCCAGTTTACGCCGGTCTTAGAGATTTTCGGCCAATATTTTTTAGCTCCCGTGTAATTGCCTGGCGTGAAAGAGTCCGGCACAGCGCGGTAAGCGTTATGTGAAATCAAATTCACGGGCATCTTGACGGGATACTTACCTTGAAAATCGAAGCCGTTAGCCGTGACGTAATTTTTATAATTTTTCTTCGCACGTTCGTAATCGGGCAATGGATTTTTAGGCTTGAGATTTTCAGGCACACCGTCAGGATATTTTCTTATAATCGCTGTCCATGTTATATCTTGAATGAAAGAATTTTTGTTTATGTTCGGCGATATTGAATTTCCCGAACGATAGCGCGCTCCGGCCAAGGGCAAAATATCTCCGTATTCTGTAGCATCGATTAAAATTTTAAAATTAATTTCACGAACTCCTTCGGGCGTTTGAACATTCACAAAACGAGATTCATTTTCATTTTTCACGCCGATAACTTGCGAATGATAAAGAATATCTGCGCTTGCGGCCATATCTTTCAAAATTTTGTCGCCGACTGAAGGCTCAAAGGCTTTGCCGTGTTCTTTCCAGTATGGAGTATTAATAGATTTTTTCATGTCCGAATAATATTTTTTCACGCGGTCAATAAACTCTTTGTAAATCCCGCTTTCGATTCGGCTCATGTCGTCCATCGTTGAAACTCCCGCGGCCGTTGCTTGACCTCCTAACATCGAAGTCGGCTCAATAATCAGAACGCTTACGCCCAAACGTGAAGCCTGAATCGCCGCAGCAGTTCCTCCCGTGCCGCCGCCGGCTATCACAACGTCATAAGAACTTTTAATTTCGGCTCCGCAAGTTGACGCTAAAAAAACAAAAACACAAAGCGCAATTAAAAAATTTAATTTTGATTTCATGATAAAGACTCCTAATTTTTAATTTAAGATATAAGGCGTAACAATCATAACGGCTTGCGTCTTATTATGCTCGTCGTTCTTCCACTTAAATAATTCGCCAAGCAAAGGAATGTCGCCAAAAATCGGAACTTTTGCTTGCGTGATTATGTGGCTGTCTTGATTCAGGCCGCCGACCACGAACGGCATACCGTCGCGAACTCTAATTTTTGTCGTAACTTCGCGCGTAGTAGTTTGAATATTGCCGTCGGTGTCCTTGCCAAGATAATCGCCCGTATTAATCTCAAGTTCAAGATAAACATAGCCGTTTTCTTCGATTCGTGGCTTAAATTTCAATTCCGGCCCGACCTCTTCGCTGCCCCATTCGACGCTGCCCTGCTCGTTCAGACCTTTGCTATATAAATATTCTTGTTTCAAACTGATTGTTGCTTCTTCGCCGTCAACAGCAATAACTGAAGGATTCGCGATCGTTCGGCCTTTGCCTTTGTTCTCAAGTGCCTTCAACGTCGCTGTAATCTGACGATCGAAATTTGATTTTCCGTTTCTGTATGTTTCATCAAGATAATTAATTATACCGGAGTCGCTATAAGGATTGCTTGTGAATGTCCATTTGTCATAAACTGCTTCGATAGCCGCTTGAACGTCTTTAGTAACAGAATCGCTAAATTCAAAAATGCTCGCGTGAATCATGACTTGTTGTGACGGAACGTCAAGCCGCTTAATCATTTCTTCGACTTCGTGCATTTTCGCCGGGTTCGTGTTTATGTGAACGGTTCTCATTCGTTCGTCTTGAGTATATTCCGCGTCAGTAACGCCCACGAGATTTTTTAACATCGTTCCGACTTGGGATAAATTTGCGTAAGCGATTTTGAAAGATTTAATTTCGCGTCGGCCTGACAATCTGAAAAGACTTTCACGAGTTCCAAAAGCTAACGTGTTATTGCCAGCAACGCAGCAAGCGATTTCATATTGGCTCATTAAATAATTCAAAATTTCTTCGGCTTTTATGTTCACGAGGCTCAAACTTATAATTACATCTTTAGGGAATGAATCATCAATAATTACGTTCTTGCCAGCATCGGCCATTACGAGCCTAAAGACGTCTCGAAGGTCAGCTTCTCGAAATTCCATATTTACATTTTCATTTAGATGAATTGGCAAAAAATGTTCGGGCTGATTAGGAACACGCTTCACCGGCTCGAACTTCACAAAATTATTTTTTTCTTGAGGAATTTTTACACGCAGCGAAAATCCTTCCCAACTGCGCGTTAATATCGGCCTTTCAAACGCCTTTTCAATTTCTATTTCGATTTCGGCGCGCCATTGTTCATCTTCGGAAATATTTTGGACATTGAAGCCGACAATCATCGGGACTTCTTGATGAAACTCTGACATCAGCAAATTAATTTTTTTAGGATTAACCGCCTTCGTATCTGGCAAGATTATGGTCAAAAAATTTTCATCAGTTTCAAGTTCCGGGTTCGGCAAATTTTTGCCAGAAAATTTTAGAACAAACTCGTCCATTCCAAGCTGATACGAATTTACATCTTTTAATTGCCCCGTGTATATATCTTTCTTTGAAGTCCGCGCGGCTTCCGTGGGGAAACAGAGAAATAACATAAGCACTAAGGAAAATATAAAACACGACTTTCTCGACATAGATTTATTCACTTCGCTTTATCATGAAATTTTTTTACGTAGTTTTAATTATACTACGTTTCTACTTAAAATTACGCAGTGGATAAATCTGTAATTTATGAATTTAGATTTTTATTTCAGACTTGCCCGCAAAATATTCGGAAGTGTCTTATCGTTTTGAAGTTGTCGAACGAGTTCGGAGCGTCGCGCGTCGCCATTGTCATAAAGTTCAACGAGTTTGCACTTAATCATTGAAGCTCGCGGAGAGCTCGGATAATTTTTCAAACAAATCTCTAACATCTCGCGCGCCTCTTGTCGCATTTCTTCAGGGAATCCATCAAGATACAAATCTGCTAAATCCCAATATGCCGCTACGGCTTCTTCTGTCCCTTTGCAACGGTCAATAATTTTTTGAAGGAGCGCTTCACGCTCAAAGGGATCGCCCGAACTCCCGAGCCGATTAAATTCGACACGAAGGGCAAGAGCTTCACGTTCAAGGGCGGCAACGTCAGCAGCATTTGAAATCGTAGGAAGGAAAATAAAAATTAAAATCGCAAACGTTAAAGCAAAAATTTTTTTCATGAATTCTAAATCGCTCTCCTTGAATTAAAATTTGAAAAATTATATCGCGGATTTAATTTTAATCAGGCTTGCAAAAAATCTATATATTGATAAAATATTTCTGCGTTAAAAAACGATAACGCCCGGGTGGCGGAATTGGTAGACGCGCTAGATTCAGGTTCTAGTGGGCGCAAGTTCGTGGAGGTTCGAGTCCTCT
>CAJORD010000132.1 GCA_905236605.1 uncultured Synergistales bacterium
AGACACGCCGACACGTTCAAGAGCGTTTATAGTTTCGTGCGCGTTCTCGCTAGGAATAATTTTTAATTTGGCTCTCGTAGCGTTCATAACGTCAGGACTTGGCCTTTTGCTTGGCGGCTATGAAAAATTTTTGACGCTGTTCGTAGCTGCGGTTTTTATTTTAATGGGGCTGCACTTAACGGGCGTTATTCACGTGAAAATTTTTAATTTTGGTTCCGGCGCTAAAGGTACAGAAGCTCAAAATCTTCGCGGCGCAGTTGTACTTGGAATCGTTTCTGGCTTAGCCGTAGGGCCATGCAGCATAGCTTACGTAAGTCCGGTGTTATCGCTTGCAATGTCAAGAGCGTCGTTTATGTTGGTGATTGCTTATGCGCTAGGCTATGCAGCTGTGATTATTGCGGCGGGGACGTTTGCGCAAATTGCGAGCGTGTTTCTTCAGAGCGAACGCGGCGACAAAATTTTAAAAGTCATGAACGTTCTTTGCGGCGTAGCTTTGATAGCGGGAGGATTATATTTTATTTACGAGATGTTTTTTATGTTGCCGGGATAGTAAAAAAGTGAAAAAATTTTTTAGTATAATTTTCAAATTATGAATGAACGTTCTGAATTAAATTTTAATCTTCTAAGCAACAGCGAAAATTCCGATTATCAAAACTTAGTTGCTCAAATTTTGCATAGTGTCGGCGAATTGTCATCGACAGGATTTGAGCAGCTTGTTACGGATTTATTAATTCGCATGGGCTACGAAGTTTACAAAAACGCTCGCAGGCGTCTTAGTGCTTCCGCAATTCAGGGAATTATAATTGAAGACGGCCCGGGCTACAGACCGATTTATATTCAGACACGAAAATTAAAGCAAGGCAGCATAATTACAAGTTGGGAGATGCAGGGCTTCGGCGACTCTGTAACACGAAAGGCGGGACGCGGACTTCTCGTAACTAACGCAGGATTTTCTAAACCGGCGCAAGACTATGCTAAAGAAAAAAAAATCATTTTAATCGACGGCAGCATCTTGGCGCGCCTGATAATTGTTCATGATTTTTGTATAAACGTTAAAGAAGTCGTTGAGATTAAATCTATTGACCCTAATGCCTTCAGCGACTATAGCAATCTCTAAACATAAAATTTCAAGTATTCATTCAAAGTTTTTCGCACGTCAATCTCTTCACGATTTATAAAAATTTCCGGCTTGCAATGAGATTTTATTTTTTCAACGGCAGCTTTGATGTCGCCTTTGGGGATAATAATTCCGTTCAACGCGCTTTCAGGGCTTCCGCCAGAATTGTAAGTCAAAACCGGAGTTCCACAAGCGACGGCCTCGAGATTTACGCCGGGATAATTTTCACAGTAAGAAAAATTTACGTATAAATCAGCGGCCGAATAAATTTTTATGAGTTCGTCAAAACTGTTTGTGCGTTCGATACCAAAAATATTTGGCGGCAAATTTTCTTTCTGTTGCTTCGTCAAGCCGACTAAGATAACTTTATAATCTTCGCCAAGCTCGTCAGCAAGTTTTATGTAATCGCTTAGACCTTTCATTTCGTCCCACGCAGTCGCGACACCAAGCAACAAAAATTTTTTTTCAAGTCCGTGAGCTTCTCTAAAATCGCTTTCGACTTTTATAAATTTAGAAGTGTCGATTCCGTTATGAATAACGTGAACGGGATATTGAGCGAGAAAAGATTTTTTTACGAGCCCCGCGAGCCAATTCGACGGCGTTATTAGAGTTAGGCCGGGAATGTCGCAAAATAAATTTTTTTTCTTGAGCCAGTTCGCTGCGCTTCGGTCGATGAAACTTTTGGGATAATTTTTTAAGCCGGGGCAATTTCCGCAGCCTGTGATAAATTTTTCACAGTTTACGGCGTCGCAATAGGGAGTGTGTCCGGTGAAGGCCCAACAATCGTGAAGAGTCCAGATGATTTTTTTGTTGCAAGTTCGCAGATAGTCGAACAAAATTTTTACATTTATATAATAGCCGTGAATATTATGTAAATGAATGACATCGGGATTAAATTTTTTGACCCACGATATAAATTTTTTTGTCGCTCTTGTGCTGCCGAAGCCGCAAGCGTCGAAAAATCTTGCTTTGAGACCGTGAATTTTTACGTCGAACTCCGAACCAATTTTCACGGCGAACTTTTGAAATTTTTCCGGGACTTCAAAACGTCCGTAAGCGATTTTGACTTCGTGGCCGCGCGCTTCAAGCTCTGTAGCTAAATCTGTGCAAATTCGTCCGGTGCTTCGTATCCCGCAGACGATATTAATCATTAAAATTTTCATTTTCGGCTTGTGAACTCCTCGATAAAGTTATCCATTTCGTCCATCAAATCTTTCTTATTAAAATGGCTCTCAAAATATTTTCTTGCACTTTGTCCCATGGCCGCGTGGTCAGACTGAATTAATTTTAAAATTCCCTGCGCTAGTGCTTCAGCGTCGCCGAGCCGTGAACAAATTCCGCAGTCGGCCTCGCGAATTATTCTTTGAGTTTCGCCGGAAGCTGACGCGATTATGGCTTTGCCGCACGCCATATAAGATTGTAATTTCGCAGGTATCGTTTTCTCCCAAAGGACTTCGCCGCCTGCAAGACCACCGCTGAAACTTATAAATCCAGCGTCGCAAGCGCTCAAAATTTCTGGAATCTCTTCGGCGGGTTTTCGAGAGATCATTATGAATTTGTCTTTGACATTTAGATTTTCAATTTGTTTTTCAAATTCGCTTTGATAGCGTCCGTCCCCGACGATTATAAATTTTACTTTTGTGTCTTTGAGCAGCGCCGCGACTTTCGGCAATATCTCTAGCCCTTGAGCGTAGCCGATGTTGCCTGTGAAAGCGATTTTGAAATTATCATCTTCGGGAATTGAATTTATTTTTTGACGTTCGAGAGGCCTGTAAAAATCTTCTGCGTATTGCGGCCAATAATGAACTTTTTCCGGCGCGACTTTAACTTCACGATTCAAAATTGCTTCGACAAATGACGGACTCGGCACAAAAATTTTATCGGCTTGCTTGTAAATTTTATCTACCATTCTGTCTATAGGTTTTATGATTAATGGATTATGGATTCCAGTTACGCTTATGACGTTGTTGGGCCAGAGGTCTTGAACATAAACGAAGTGCGGAACTTTATGTTTTTTTGCATAACCGCAGCCGACTTTAACTTGTGTCATCGGCGAGACCTCGAAACTAAAAACTAAATCGGCTTTGACTTTATTAAAAATGTTCCACAGCCAACCCGACGCAACGAACGATAAATAATTCGCAACCATTCCGACCGCGTTATGACCGCGTGCTATCAAAGGGATTCGGATTATGTCCATGCCGTTCCATTCTTCGCGGCGGCGTTTTGTCCATGAGTAACCCGGAAAAAATTTCCCCATTGGATAATTAGGGATTCCGGTTAAAACTGTAACTTTGTAACCACGTCTGACCCATTCGGAGGCCATGTCGTTAATTCTGAAAGTCTCCGGGTGAAAATATTGCGAGATTACAAGAAGATGTTTTTTTGTCTTAGTCATTTTCGATAAATTTTTTGCGCTGAAACTCTGTTCCTCCGACACTCACGACAAGGAGACCCAATACCCAAATTAATGAATCATGAAAAATATTTCCGATCGGAAGATGTTCCATGCTTCTATAACAATAAAGAATCGGCATTGTCCAGCAAAGTATTTCAAACGCAAGGAATGTGTAATAAGCTAACGCGCTGTAAGTTTTCATGAACTCATTTACTTTTATTGTCCAGTTTTTTTGTTCGTTAATGATTTTGTCGGTGTCTGATAGCTGCTCGATCGTGTCTTCAATTAATTGTCCTCGCGTTATGAATTTGAAGGGTGGCAATTTTAATCCTAAATTTATTTCGTAGAAGCTCCCTGCGCCTGCTAGAGCATAGACAAACGACCACAGAAACGCATAGAATGGTTCTAAGCCGAATAAATATTCAGCGATACAAATTGTACCAGCTCCCACGAGATAGAACGCCGCAGATTTTTTCTTCATCATCACGAGCCACACTCCGACAAGCCCAAGCGCACCGCTTAAAATCATGAGCAGCGCATAAAATTCAATGCCGCCTTTTACAGGTATGGTGCTTAATTCTTGCAAAGCCTTGCCGAGATTATGAAGTGTTGCTGCGATAGCAGCGAAGGAAAATAACAACATAATAATCACTCCCTTTGCGCGATTATAACACCAGTTTAACTTAAAAAATTTATGCTAAAATCAGTCGTTAATAAATTTTGTGAAGGGAAATTTTTTATGCAAGAGACAAAGCGTTTAGAGATTTTTTACGTTGGGGGGTAACATTTCCCGGCGTACGAAATATAGTTTTTAGTATTTCACGAGAAGAGATCTTTTCACATGAGTGCGTAACTTTCCTTATAATATAAATCAGGAGTGATTTTTATGTTTATTGGGCGTAAAAAAGAGCTGGCCGACCTCGAAAATCTCTACGGTCAAGACAGCTTTAGACTTTTTGTAATTTATGGACGCGGCGGAATGGGCAAAACAACATTGATGCAAGAATTCTGCAAAAACAAGAACGCAATTTTTTTCACAGCTTCTCAAGAAGAAAGCAGCCGTGCAAATCTGAACAGATTTTCCGGGCAAGTGCTCAAACACTTTAATGATGAAGAGCATGAGCCATTTTTATTTTGGCGTTCTGCGTTGTCTTACATCAAAGACAAGCAAGAAGGTTCACGAATTGTTATCGTTATTGATGACTTCTCAGTGCTAGTGGATAGAGACGCAGCTTTCCTTAGCGTTCTGAAAAATTCCATTGAGCAAGATTTGAAGGACAGCAAGATTTTAATGATATTGAGCAGCGCTAACGTGAAGTTCGTGGAGCGGTTCATTCTTGACAGTAGATCCGAGTTGTTTGACAGCATTTCGGGAAGTATGCATTTAAGCAACTTCCTTAAGGAAGAAACTATTAAGGTGCTGAAGAGCGAAGCTGTAAAAAGTTCGCGGGGCGTGGAGAATGTCAAAGTATTAAAATTCTCTGCCGATGACGTTTTGCTGCGCGAGGGCGAGACTAACAGCGACATGTACAAAATAATTTCCGGTCGTGTGCTCTGTTATTTTAATTATGGTACAGACGAAGAATATCTCTTAGGTAGTCTTAATGAAGGCAGCAGCTTCGGAGAATATTCATTGCTTACAGGCGAGCCGGGAATTTATACGGTAGTAGCATACAGCGACATTCTTGTGTTGCGAATTAGCGGGAACGACTTTTCAAAATTCATCGAGATGAACGCGAGCAACTCTGTGAAGATAATGGCGAACATGGCGAAAATGCTCAATGTCATGAAGTTCAACATAGATATGCTGCGCGACGAATTTAAGAAGTCGGATAATTTTTCGTCAGAAGAAAAGGCAAGCCTCATAAACACCATCAAGAGTTATAGATCTTCTGGAACACCTACAAACGTAGATGCTGAAAATTAATTTGATTTTTAAATCTGTAAAAAGCGATCGCGACTAAAGAATTTTAAGATTTTTGTAGTGACCAAAATGAAAATCTCCCCTGACTTTTTCATCAAAGGAGATTATTTTTTAACTTAAAAAGTGTATCACGAAATTTTTATTTTTAGTCAGCGGGCTTGTAATCTTTCGTGAGAATCAGTCCGACTTGCTTAGCATCTTCGTACGGGTCAGAAAAATCCGTGAAGAGTTTTCTTTCTTCGTTGACTGTGATGCCCGCGCAAATCATATCGACCTTGCCACTGTTCACAGCCATAAACAAAGAATCGAACGGATAAGCAATAATTTCAAGTTCCATATCGAGCTTGCCCGCGATTAAAGCGCACATTTCGATATCGATTCCGGTGTAGCCGTCGCCGACTTTAATATCGTAAGGAGGGAAGCCGGATTCAGTCCCAAGATATAATTTTCCGCCTTTCGCGCCTTTATGTAAGTCAATGTCTTCGGGCTTGGCTGCCGTCGGGTCTTCTTTGTACTTCAACATTATAGCTTCAAGCGAACCGTCGGCCTTGATTTCTGCGAGAGCTTTGTTGACTTTATCAAGTAATTCTTTGTTACCCTGCTTAAATCCGATTGCGTACTGTTCAACCGTGAGCGGCTCCGGGAGAATTGTGAGAACTTCGGGATCGTTCTTATAAAACTGGATCGCCGGTGCTTCGTCCATGATCGCGCATTCGATTTTGCCGACCTTGAGAGCCTGCACTACGTCCGTGGCTTTTTCGTAAGTTGTAAGTTGTTCTTTAGCTTTGTCGCCCAACATGTTTTTCGCAAGTCCTTCGGCGATTGTGCCTCTTTGAGTTCCGATTTTATAATTTACAAAGTCGCCCGGCTTGGAAATGTTCAGACCGTCAGCAAAGCAAACGCCCGCGCTCAATGCCATAATAAGAACTGCTGTAAGAATCTTTTTCATGATTTTTTCCTCCTGTTTCAAAATTTCAATGTCGGATATTATACAGAATTTTTTGATTATGTAAATATATTTTTATAAATTAAATTTAGAGTAAACTTTTATTTCATTGAGTGCCGAGTATAATTCTAAAAATGAAAACAGAAGTTTACTTATTAAATATAGCTGAACGATTAGAAAATCCCGTTGATGAATTTCTAAAATTTTTTTCTGATGAACGAGTCGAGAAAATTTTGCGCTACAAATTTAATTCTGACAGAAGCAGAACTGTATTCGCGGAGCTGTTAGCAAAAAAATTAATCGCAAAGCGGACAGGAAAGAATTTCATTGACGTTAAGATTTTTCGAGACAACGAAGGCCGCCCTTATTGTGAAGAACCAGGAATTTATTTTAGTCTTTCACATTCTGCTTCGTGGGTAGCGTGCAGCATCGGCGACTCAAGAAACGGAATTGACATTGAAGTTTTAGATCGCAAGATGGATTTTAGAATCGCGAAGAGATTTTTTCTCCTGAGTGAGTTTGCTATTTTGGAATCTCTTGATGAAACTGAACGAGCAAAAAAATTTTTTGAGTTTTGGACACTCAAAGAGGCGTGCTTAAAATGTTTCAGCTTACACGAATGGAGCAAGGTTGACTGTGAAAAATTAATTCGCGACGGTCAAGGTAAAAATTTTAATTTGCCCGGTGCGATTGTCGGGGTGTGTTGTGAGAATGGTGATATACACGAGAAATTTTTTATGCTAAATTAAGTTGCTAAAAAAAATGTTAAAGGAGGCTTTTTAATGATGAAGTTCAAAAACTTGCGAAACTAATATGCGTTTTAGCGGTTGTGTTCCTGTTGTTCGGACAGGCTCAAGCTTCGGTTACGGAAACTATTTCAAATGGTTACACGACCACTTCGGGAGATAAGTTTGCTTTGGTGAAAGGCGTTTTCCATTCCCCGTCCGGTAGTGCGATGAGATTTTTCTTTTCGGAGGGATTTTTCGCTGAAGATCCCTACACGTATAATCCTCATGTAGCGGCGGCCTCGCTTTGTATGGCAATATCGGGCATGTATCGGTGTAAATTTCGGCTGGAAAACTTTAAGCGACGGACGCATATTAATTCCGATTGCGGTGCGCGGTGCAAACTACGAAAAAGAATGGATCAGCAA
>CAJORD010000133.1 GCA_905236605.1 uncultured Synergistales bacterium
AAAGGAAGTCCGAGAGCGACTGCCATTGTAGCACTTACACCGGGCAACGCTCCGAAAATTGTACCCACTACAATAGCAAAAACAACCATTAAAGCTGTGTAAGGGTCAAGAAAAACGCTGAAGCCTTGTACAAATAAATCCCATGTTGACATAATTTTACCCCCCTTACATAATCGCGGACTTAACCGAAGATATAATACTCTCAACATAAAGTGAGAAATTTCGTAATTCTGGTATTGTTCCTCGTGGCAAGTTTACAGACAGCAAAACACTGAACACAACGTAAAGCACGATCGTAATTACAACTGAAAATATAGCTAATCTTATAACATGCGTCTGACCCAACAACAAGCCATAAAAGAAAAGCACAAGCACACACGTTAGCATATAGCCGAACGGCTCAAGCACGAAGCTTGCTGCGATTACAAGAGCTATACCAATGCAAAGACGTGCACGAATGCTTAATAAAACGTCAAGTTTGAAATCAGGATTGTTTCTATTCTTTCTGATTATGTTGAAGATATTTATGGCGATGCAGATGAGAAGCAGAATTATAATCGCCTTCGGCCACATATCCGGCTTTAGCGTGTATGGATTGCGTGCTGTTCTGTCAGGAATTGGTGCTTCAAGAACGTTGAAAAAGTAGGCGTAGAGTAAACCTAGCCATAATAGAACGTTGCAAATTAATTCAAACACTTAAATTTCTCTCCTTAAATAAAATTAAGGAGCTAGAAGTCTTTATGTTAGCTCCTAACTCCAAATTCCTAATTTTATTTCGCGTAATAATCTTTTTTCATAACGCCTTCGGCCTTGAGATAATCGCTCAAAAGTTGGTAATCTTTCTCGCAATCTGCCGCGTACTCTTCAGGGCCTGCGAAGCCGGGTCTTTCATCGTAGCAACCTTGTACCAAAAATTCTTGCCATGATGGATCTTTTGAAGCCTGTTCGACAGCGGCCGCGAGTGCGTCGATAGCCTCTTTCGGCGTGCCTTTCTTTGCAAAAATACGACGTGCGGGGCCGAGTACTGAATTAATACCAAGCTCTACGGAGCATTCGACGTCAGGATAACGCTTCATTCTATTTTCAGCAAGCGTAAGCAAAGGAACTATGTCGCCAGCTTCGATTAAGCCCGCTATCTCGTCTGTACCTGTTACCATGATGTCAATATGACCGCCGACGAGAGCTGAATTCATCTCTGATCCTGAAGGATATGAAACATCAAGAATATCCAATCCTTCGAGAGCCTGCTTCAGTGATGCGCCGTCAAGTCCAGTGCTTGTAAGCATTCCGACGCTGACTTCAAACGGGTGTTCTTTTACAAATTCTCTCATTTCGGAGAAAGAATTGTATCCTTTTGCTTCCATTGCCTTCTTAGATGCTGTGATTACGTTGATTGCGTGAACAAGGCGTGCTACAGGGATAAACTCTTCTTTGAAATTCATTGAAGTTGTACCCTGAATATCCTGCATGAAAAGGCTCTGTGTGCCAAGCATGAACGTATAACCGTCCGCGGGCTGCTTGTAAACGTACTCAATCGCTGTAACGCCGTTGCCGCCTGTAACGTTGACGACTTCGACTTCCTGTCCGAGAACATTTTTGAGTAAATTTGCCATTGGACGAAGCGTCGAGTCAGCACCACCACCGACTCCCCACGGGCAAACTATGCTAATTTTGCGCTCGAACTTAAATTCAGCTGAAGCCGCAACCGCGCCGCATACAATGAGCGACACCGCAAGAAGCATACAAACAAGTTTCTTCATTAAAAAATACCTCCATGAAAATTTTTGAAAAACTGAATTATCGTGAATTTTAGCATTAAGAATTGTGAAAGAAAATACATAATTTTACATATTTAATAAAAATTTATCTGTTGCCTTTCGCGCGGTTGTGAGTTTTGCAAAGCATTTGACAATTTTGTAAATTGCTCGCGCCGCCCTTGCTCCATGCTGTAACGTGATCGGCCTCCATTTCTTCGTATTTCCAGATTCGTTGAGCGTTGTTGCCCTTTCCGGCCGCACATAACGGGCAATTTGATTTACCTAATTTCTTTGCTTCGTTAGTTTGTTTTGTGTATGCTGATTTTTTTGTTGAGTTTTCAAAAAATCTGATAGCAAGTAGCTTTGTATCTTTACAACCGCTAAGGACGTATTCAAAAATACCCTTTTTATTTTCTACAGCTTCGTCGGCGTACAATTCGTTTACTTTTTTGGATACTTCGATTGGATCATAAGGTTTGCCGTGATATTTTTCAAAAAGCTCTCCCCATGCAAGTCCGCACATTTCTCTATGAGATTCTTTGAAGATTGACATTATCCAATCTATAACGCTTGTAAAATAATTTAGTAATTCGTTTATATTGTCATCGTATCTGTGTTTGCTCATGTAAGCGTCAATGACCGTATCATCAGTGCTTCTGGCTACCCATTCAAGAGCCACACGCAAAATTTCTTGCCTGTTTACTTCACCCTTTATATACGCTTTCCATTTTTGTAAATTTGAATTTTGACTGTTGCTAAATTCTGCTCTAGCCATCGTAACGAAAGGCCCGGAATAGACAGCGTTTGAGATTTCCTGATGATTCAATTTTATCCCGTAAATATTGATTGTCTTATACCAATTTTTTATTTCGCTCTCTTCGCCCTCGCAAATATAAATTGTTAAAGTTGTATCTTCGATTTTCTTTCTTAAATCTTCGGGCATTGATGAGAAATAACAAGCGCTTACATGCTCGATTACTAAGCCAAATTTATCTGTGAGAAAGCGTCCGAGACTCGTTACACGTTGTTGACCGTCAAGAATTTCGTATCTGTCCTCGCCTACTTTGTTGAAATATAGCAATCCCAACGGATAACCATTCAATACAGATTGTATAACAGCCTCTTCCAATTTTGCATCTTTGTAAAGATAATTTCGCTGATACTCCGGCTGTATCGTCAATTTGCCTGACCA
>CAJORD010000134.1 GCA_905236605.1 uncultured Synergistales bacterium
ATGGAAGCTAACAAAAAAATTTTTATTCATGTCTTCGGGTGTCGTTCGAGCTTATGCGAAGGCGAATATATAGCCGGCGCTTTGAAATCTGAAGGCTTTGAGATAACAGAAGACATTAACGACAAATATTCAGCGGCTGTAATCGTTACGTGTTCAGTGACGCAAGAAGCCGATCGAAAATGTCGGCAGGCTATCAGGCGTGCGCGTCGCGTTTTAGGAGAAGAAGGAGTTCTTGCGGTTTGTGGCTGCTGGAGTCAAGCTCTTGATGAAAACAAAGCAGCGTTTCTTGGGATTGACATATTATGTGGAAGCAAGGGCAAAGATATTCTTCCGCGGGCTTTAATTCTTGTGCTTGAGAAGGGCCGACTGTTCATAGATTTAAGAGACTTGAATAATAATAAAGACATTTGGGCGCCGTCGGAATGGGAAGAACTTAAAATTTCTTCGCCTGTCATGCACTCGCGCGCGTTCATGAAAATTCAAGACGGCTGCGATCATTTCTGTACGTATTGCGTGATTCCGTTTTTGCGCGGTCGTCCCGTCAGCAGGCCGCCTGAAAAAATTATCGACGAGATTAAACGCCTTCTCGACAATGGCACAAAAGAAATAATTTTCACGGGCATTCACTTAGGGATTTATGGCCGCGATATTGATACGTCACTCGCGAATTTGATTAACGAAGTTTCAAAAATCGAAAACTTGAAGCGACTTAGGCTCGGCTCTCTCGAACCGTTCTGTCTGAATGACGATTTAATAAACGCTCTTGGAAATTGCGAAGCGTTTTGTCATCATTTGCATTTGCCGCTTCAAAGTGGCGACGACGAAATTTTAAGCGCAATGCGCCGCGGCTACACTGCAAAAAATTTTGTGGAAATTTGCGAAAAAGCCCGTGAAAAAATTTCTGATGAAATTCATATTTCGAGCGATATTCTTGTTGGCTTCCCAGGCGAAAGTGATTCGGCTTTTCAAAACACACTTTCAATAATGAGAGATGCCGGGCTTGGCCGCGTTCATGTCTTTCCATATTCACGACGCCCCGGAACTGTCGCAGAAAAATTAACTCCTTATGTTGCGCGTAGCGTAAAGGCTGAAAGAACTTCGCAAGCTATCGCGCTTGGCCGACAACTTTATACTAATTACGCAAAAAAATTTTTGAATCGCGAAGTCGAAATTTTAATCGAACGCGACAACAAGGGACACACTCGGCATTATATCGAAGCAACTTGCAACGGAAGCGATAACGAAATCTTAAAAGCAGAGGTGCGTTATTATGTCAATGACAAATTTGAATGCGAGCGTAGGGATTGACCTCGGCTCAAACACTTCAAAACTTGCTCACGATAACAAAATCATAGCTGCGGTTGATGGCTCTGACCTCCTGACACTTCGCGAAGAATCTGAAGTTTATTTTGATGAACCTGTTTTTTCGTGCGTCATTGCTGTTCCTGATTTAATGACAAAACGAGCGCGCGAAGATTTAATTTTCAAAGCTAAGAAAGCCGGCTTCAAAAATATAAACGTGATTTCAGCGCGTGAAGCAATGATTAAGGCACTCGAAAATAAAAATAAAGAAAAAATTTTAGTTTACGATTTCGGAGCATCAAAGAGCGAAATTATAATGTTTCGTGGCGATGAAGTTCTTGACGCCGAAATTATAAACGACGTTTCCGGCACGGAGTTCGATAAAATTTTTGCGCAATGGCTTTCTGAACGTTTCACTTTGAATCTTATCGACAAAAACACGCTGTTTGCTCGTGCCATGAGAATTAAAATCGCTCTTTCATCTACAGATTTCGTAACGTGGCGCGACGTCAGCATAACGCGAGATGACTTTGAACGCCTCGTTAGATTTTCAATTAAGCGCGCGTCGCACACTGTCGAAAGATTTTTAGAGTGTTATAAGCCTTCGCGGTTCGTGCTTACTGGCGGCTGTTCAGAAATTCCAATAGTGCGAAGAGTTTTTAGAGATTTATATCCAAATCTTGAATTAGATTTAGGACTAATAGCGCGGGGAGCGTCGATTGATGCGCGGCTGCTCTCAAGCGTACAGCAAAGTCAGAAGCTCGACCGACAATTAAAGCTCCGTGAAATCCGAAGCGAGTTAATGGAACTCGAAGACTTTTTGACGCGCAAACAGAAGGACAGAATATATTTTCTTTTTAGGCAGGCCGAAGGACTTTTGACTAACGACCCGGCACTTATAAAATTACTGGAGAATTTGACGAAGGAAATTAAAAATGAGGAGTTGGGAATTAGTAAGCAAAAGTAAAATATTGACTCTCAAGAAGGGAAAAATCACAACACTGTCCCAAAAGAAATGAATCAGGCTTATTAATTCTGTCATCATGAACTTTTTGAGCTTTGTAAATGATTTTGTCTTTATTCTTTCTTATGAAACGTATTTCGTTAGCTTCATATGTATCTTCAGAAGCATTAATATTCAGTACAGTATAAAATGATGGCAAGACTGGAATCATGTTGTTGTGCAAAATATTAGCAATTTCATTTCCGCTTGAATCGCGAACAAATGTTGTTATACGTGCCGAACGTTTGTTCTTACCTAAGATAGCTCTTTTGTCTGTTGTCTGTGAAGTTAAAGGTAAAACATATTCTATTTTATTAATCATTGTTATTAATCCTACATAAGCACGATTGTTATATTTTACGCTGACTTTCTTGTCGAGCTTATGAAGAAATTTCAAGTAACTTGGTTCAACACTGCATAAGAATAATTCTAAATCGCTTTTCATGAACTAAAGACGCTCCCTAGTAAAATAAAAGGGCTGAATGCCGAAGCAAACAACCCAAATTTTGAATCGTCCACTAAAGCAGGACCTCTCTAATTTTGAATCGTCCACTAA
>CAJORD010000135.1 GCA_905236605.1 uncultured Synergistales bacterium
ATATAAATCGTTTTTAATTGAAGAAATATATTCGTCGGTGAGCGTCTCAAGGTCTAATGTTCCGCCCGCTGAAATTGCTTCGCCTGTTTCAATCATTTTGTTTCGAGCGTCATTAGCCTGTTTTAATCTCGCCTGAATGTCTTTAATTTGCGTGCTCATGTAGCCTTCGCGTCTAACTCGGCCGGTGTTGAACATGCTGAGAGTCGCAACGGCTTTCACGCGCTTTTCTGATTTAGCCGCGTTGATTGTGTAACCGCCGCCGCCGCAAATTCCAAGCATTCCGATTCGTTCAGTGTCAACGCCGGGATAAATACTCAATAAATCGACCATGCCGTGAATATCTTCGGTTCTGAAGAAAGGAATGTCAGTGTGTCGAGGTTCGCCGCCGCTCTCGCCCTGATAAGCCGCGTCCGCCGCAACTGTGATATAGCCGAGTTCCGCAAGTCTTTGAGCAAAGAGGCCGGAAACTTGTTCTTTAACTCCGCCGTTCGGGTGCGCAACTGTTACCGCTGGATATTTTTTCGCCGGGTCATAATCCGCAGGCGTGTAGATGTTCGCAGCGATTTTGATTCCGTTAAGTTCGTAAGTTATCGGGTGAACGTTGACTTTGCCTTTAACGTTGTCAGTGAGTGCGTCGCCATAAACGAAGCCGAAGGGATTGCCATTGAAGGGCGTGGGCGTTCTGTCTTCAAATTTTTTCACGGGCTTGATGTCCGCGAAGGACGTTCCGAAGAGCACGAATAACATTACGATTGAACAAATTAAAATTTTCATCTATAAGACCTCCGTTAAAAAATTTTTTTGAGTATAACAACAGGTTGTAGCTATCGGTCAAGAAAATTTAAAATCGAAATGCAATAATTTTAATCTTGATAAAAAAAGTTGCATATGATATTCTTTGCGCCGTTCAAAATTTTAAGATGAAAGGAGAGAAAAATTTTATGCGGCTTTCAACAACAGCGCGTTACGGTCTGCGGGCAATGTCAGATTTGTGCTTGGCTTTAGACAAAACGAATGTCCCGGTGTCGGTCAGTGATATTGCTACGCGTCAGAATATCCCGGTGAATTATCTTGAGCAGCTCTTCGGGAAATTAAAACGCGGAGGCCTTCTTGAAAGCGTCAGAGGAGCGCAGGGCGGTTATCTACTTGCAAGACCGGCCGAAAAAATTTCAATCGCTGATATTTTGAACGCTCTAGGCGAGCCGTTTATATTCGGTTCGTGTCAGACTGACAAGGGCTGCGAGAACGCTGTAACATGTCCGACTTTTAATTTGTGGCGACGCGTCAAAGGTTCCGTCGATGAAATTCTTGAAGCTACGACTTTGAAAGACATTGCCGTTGAAAAAAATTCTCTTCTTGAAAATCTCGAAACTTTTATCGACCCTGAACGAAAAGAAATCAGAAACAAAGCTTTGAAAATTAAAAAGGAGGATTAATTATAAATGTTTGTCTATATGGATCACACTGCCACAACTCCGACTAGCCCGGAAGTTTTGAAAGCTATGATGCCATACTTCAGCGAAAATTTTGGAAATCCATCAAGCGTTTACTCGTTCTCACGTAAGAGCCGCGCCGCAATCGAAAAAGCTCGTGCGCAAGTCGCCGCCGCTTTGAACGCCGATCCGGCAGAAATTTTCTTCACGGGTTCAGGCACTGAAGCTGACAACTGGGCATTAAAAGGCACGCTTGAAAAAGCCATGAAAGCCGGGAAGAATCATTTAATCACGACTGCAATCGAACATCACGCGATTTTGCACACGGCCGAATATCTTAAAAAATATCACGGTGTTGAAGTTACATATTTGCCCGTCGACTCTGAAGGCTTTGTGAGCGTCGAGGACGTAAAAAACGCAATCACGGATAAAACCGCGCTTGTGTCGGTCATGTTTGCAAATAACGAAGTCGGAACTATTGAGCCCGTCGCGGAGATTGGCGCGTTGTGTCGCGAGAAAAAAATTCCTTTCCACACTGACGCCGTGCAAGCCGCTGCTCATCTTGACATTGACGTTAAAGCTATGAATATAGATATGCTTTCAATGTCGGCTCACAAAATGTACGGCCCCAAAGGCGTCGGAGCTTTGTATCTTCGCAAGGGATTAAGGCCAGAAAATTTTGTTCACGGTGGAGCGCAAGAGAAAGGTCGCCGCGCAGCTACTGAAAACATCGCGGGCATTGTCGGATTCGGTGAGGCAATGGAAATTTTGAAATCTCGCCTCGAAGAAGACAAGAAAATTAATTCACAACGTCGCGACAGATTAATAGCGGGCTTGCTCGAAAAAATTCCTCACGCGAAATTAAACGGCGCGACAGGCGATAAACGTCTCCCGAATAATGTGAATTTTAGTTTTATCGGTGTCGAAGGTGAAACGCTGTTATTAGACCTCGACGCAAAAGGAATTTCGGCATCGACTGGCAGTGCTTGCTCGTCTGAAAGTCTTGACCCGTCGCACGTCCTTTTAGCTCTTGGCCTAAAACACGAAATGGCGCACGGCTCTTTGAGATTTACTCTCGGAAGATTAACAACAGATGAACAGATTGATTACGTTCTTGACGTTTTGCCTGAGATAGTTGCAAGACGGCGCGAAATGTCCCCATTATGGGAAGAGTATTTGAAGACAGTAAAAAATTAAAAGGAGAGAAGAAATTATGGCATTAGATTATAGTCAGAAAGTTATGGATCATTTTATAAATCCGAGAAACGTCGGTGAAATTCCTGACGCTGACGGCGTTGGTGAAGCAGGAAATCCAAAATGCGGCGACATCATGAAAATTTATTTGAAAGTCAACCCCGAAACAAAAGTAATTGACGA
>CAJORD010000136.1 GCA_905236605.1 uncultured Synergistales bacterium
ATGATATGTTATACATTCACGCCTTCAGTAACGGGTGCTTACACGATAAAGTTCAACAATACTGCTTCAGATGATGTTGTAGCTTCGGCTGAGACTGAATTTACACACGTACCAACCTTATTTATATATAGGGAGCTGCGCGACGGAACTGCACGCAACGAGGCTGGCCATTATAAACGCTATAAATTAAGCAATTTAGACGGCACTACAAGCGAAACGCTAAGCATGAACGATATTATGGAGTTTAGAAAAGCCTACAACAGCGTAGTCTATGACATGTTATCAGCAACTGAAGAACTTGATCAGGCTACAGCTTATTTGGAGGCCATGACCCGAATTAAACAATATTACGGAATTTTTGACACTTCAGACATCGATATTGGCGAGAAGCATAAAGTTCTTGAAGTCGAAGGCCAATCAATAAGCTCAGACGAAGACCCCGAAGAATATGAAGACGACGATGAAACAGCTGCAACTTCAAGCGCGGTTTCATTGGCTGCAAATACCGGCACACAAATTAAACAGCAGTTATTCGGAATACCGTATAAAGATGAATTCCAGCCGGGCGTCGGATATTTTGCCTTAACAGGTGCCCAATCAAGAAGCAACGCCATAAGAAGTTTCACCCTGAACGTTCCTGCACAGAAAAATGTTAAAACAAACTACACCGCGACATTTGTATCTTCTCAGGAAGACCGCGAAAAACTTTCAACGACAACCACAGGTGCTTCACTCGCAATCGGAGGTTTCGGACTCGGCGCAGGCTACTCTTCAGAAAGTAAATTCAAGTTTGGCCTGACTTCAACGACATATGTAATCCATTATGAAGAAGTTGAAAACGAATACCGTGCGCTTAAAGATGAAAGCTACGATATTAAACCGAGACCTAAAAAGGCACTGGCAGACATAGCTCAATTCCGTGAAAAATACGGCGACTATTTTGTGGCGGGCTATAAATACGGCGGAACTTATGATGCTTTCATCACGATAACCACTAAGACAATAGAACAGCTTGATGAAGTCAAAACCAAACTTTCGGCCAACTTCAAGACTATTGCGAGCGCAACTGTCGAAAACAAGACAAAAGAAACGCTGGAACGTAACGAAGCAAAGGTCAGCATTCAAATCAAGACTGCCGGCATCGATGTAAGCCAGCTTAAAATACCCACAACAACCACCGATATTAGCGATGTTCCGAAAACTCTTAACGCTTTCATGGAAGCATTGAAAAAGACTAACGCGGATAGTTTCCATCCTGTTTACGTATTGATGAAGCGTTACAGCCTTTTAGATGACGTTGATGAGGCAATGGACAACCAGAAAGACAAAGGATTAGTCCCAGTTTCTCCGGCACACGCGACAAAAATTCTGGCGTTCAACAGGCAAAAGCTGACAATGGATTCCTATTATAATGTTATCAGCGACCTCACTGACCAGCAGATAGATGCGTCAATCAGAAACAAATATACGAGCGAGTATGAAAACATTGTGAACACGATCGGCACAGACCCTAACTTTTACGCGGAAAGCAACAGCGCACAGATGGACAGCCTGAAAACGAAAATGGAAAATTTAGGCACACGGCTCAAGGCACTCGGAGACCGCTACGTATTTTATCAGCGTCTGATGTCGGCACAGAAGAAAGAAGAATCTTGTGAAAATGAAAAAGATATTACTCAAAGACCTTTCGGCAATAACGGCGGCTCTATTGGGCAGAAATCCTTTGCCGTAAGCACGTCTGTTACATCGGACATCGCGGCGGGAAAAAACTTTAGCGACAAGAAAAACGAAAAACCGACATTCATAGGCACGTACGTCGAATGGTCGCCTAATTTCACTGCTTCTATAACTGGTGGCAGCTCGGATGCTATATTCTGTTGGATTAGCGTTACAGCACAAAACCCAAATGATAATGTCCGTAATGTTACAAATTCACCATGTGTTGCAAAAAATTATGCAGGCTTCTATTTCAAGAGCGGCGGAACACGTTGGGGTGAATGGGAAATAAATTTACGCAGCATGAGATTTAATTCCACGCTTTACCCGTTCAACGGCTTGAAATAAGGTTTTTCGTTTTTCAAAATCCTCGTAATGTTTTATAATTGCGGGGATTTTTTTACTTTTAATTTTTTTATAACAAAGAGGAATTTTTATCATGGATATTGCTCGCGCGAGCATAAAACGTAGTGTTGTAGTGCTTTTTATTTGTCTTTTAGTTACTCTTG
>CAJORD010000137.1 GCA_905236605.1 uncultured Synergistales bacterium
ATAGGGGCGGTATCCCCACGACAAACAGAAGGATAAATTTATATCCCTTAAATTTTGATTAATTTTGAAATTAAATTTTCTTGCGGTAAAATTAAGATTTAACGAATGGCCATAAGGGCTTGCAATAAGACAATATGATCGGCTGTGAGCTGTGAGCTGTGAGCTGATTCTACTAACTTTCATTGATTTTTGCAACCCCTTTCTTAAAAATTTTTTCTAAAATATTTTCTATTTCGTTTTTTTCTAATTCGTTGGTCAGTATATTGCGCAAAATTGAATTTGTCAAGAATAAAAATTTAATCCGCCGAAAATCGGTTTTATGTTATAATTTTAATCTAAAAAATTTCTTGGCAAAAGTCAGGAAATTATTTTTTTGGTCACTACTTTGGTCACTACAAGGAGCTTAAAATTTTCTTGTCATTGCATACGTTCACGAAAAAATTTTTGAAAATAGAATCACGATTTATTTTACACGCTCATGCCAATAAAAAAATTAGGAACGAAGAAAAAAATTTCCTCATCCCTAATCCATAATCCCTAATTATTTTTTTAATTTCCCCAGAAGGTTACGCCGCGTTTAGATCCTTCATAAAATTCTATAATTCGCTGAATCTCTGGAATATATTCAGACTTTGTGCTCACAGCTTCGTTAAATGCGTCCGTGAAACTTCTTTCTTTATTGTAAAGAGTTTTATAAAAATTATAAATTTCGCGTCTCTCTGCTTCGTCAATTCCAGCGCGTTCGAGGCCGACTTTATTAAGGCCGTTCAATCTCAAAGGCTCACCGGAAGCAAGAGTGTAGTGCGGGACGTCTTTAGTAACTCTATATAAGCCGCCTATCATGCAATATTCGCCGATACGAACAAACTGATGAACTCCTGCCATGCCTCCGAAAACTGTATGACTTCCAACTTGGACGAAGCCAGCGAGGCCGACTTTGTTAGCTATTGTTACTTGGTCGCCGACGTGGACATTGTGAGCAAAGTGAACGCCGTCCATAATAAAGCAATCTTTACCGATTATAGTCGCGTTGCCTTCACCTGTAGCGCGGTTCACAGTAACATTTTCGCGCAATAAAGTGTTGTCGCCGATCCGAACGTAAGAAACTTCGCCGTGAAATCCGTGATCTTGAGGTTCGCCGCCGATAGCTGTGTATTCGCAAATTTTGCAGTTCCTGCCGATCGTAACGTAATCATGAATACTGACGTATGCAATTAAATTCGAGCCTGCTCCGATTTTGACCTTATCAGCAATAAAACAAAACGGGCCTATTGAAACGCCGTCTTCGATTTCAGCCTTAGGAGAAACTATTGCCGATGGATGAATATTAACGCTCACGCTTTGCCCTCCTCACTTTGTGATTCTTTTTTTAGACTGTCGCCGATTATGAATAAAAATTCTGCTTCGGCTACGACTTCATCATCGACGTAACTCGTAATTTGAGCTTTGCCTGAAGTACTGCGCTGTTTTAATAATTCGACTTTCGTTATGAGTTTGTCGCCGGGCCTGACGGGTTTTCTGAATCTGACTTTGTCTGCTCCTGCGAAGAAAGCGATTTTATTTTCAGCTTCTTTGCCGAGTTTCAAGCCTACCATTACGGAAGCTACTTGGCCCATGCTTTCAAGAATCATAACGCCGGGCATAGTAGGATCGCCGGGAAAATGTCCCTGAAAAAAAGCCTCGTTGATCGTAACGTTTTTATAGCCCGTTATGTGAGTGTCGTCATACTCTGTGATACGATCGACCATTAAGAACGGGTAACGCTGTTTAAGAATTTTGCTGATTTCGTTAATATCAAGTACAGGCATGAAATTTTATTCTCCTTTTTTTAATTTTTCTACAAGTTTCAAATGAAGCTCATGACCAGCTCGGCAAGCTATTATATGAGCGTTTAATTTTTTCCCTAACGAAGCTAAATCGCCGATTAAATCCAAAATTTTATGACGAACAAATTCATTTTCCCAACGGAGTCCGCCCTTAGCAATAAATTTTTCGCCGACTATTACCGCATTATCAAGCGAGCCGCCTAAAGCCATTCCGTGAGAACGTAAATAATTTATTTCAGATTCCATTGCGAAAGTACGAGCCGAAGCTATGTTTTCTAAATAATTTTCAGGCGACTGAACATAATCGAAAATTTGTGCGCCTATAAAATCATATTCAACTATATAAGTTATTCTCAAGCAATCGCTCGGGAAAGCCGCAACGAATCTTTTATAACTTTCATCACGAACTTCGACAGGAGCCGAAATATTAAAAAAATTTTTTTCAGAGTCTGACTCTTCGCAATGTTTCAAAATTTCGCCGCAAAGAGTCTTAGAGCAGCCGTCTAAAGCAGGCATTTCACCGCCTTTAACAGTGAGTCGAACGCCCGAAAAAATTTCAAGTCCTGTCAAAGCCGATAGAACATGCTCGCAAGTTCGTATCCGGGAATCGTCAGAGAAAATATAATCAGAACCCCGTCCCGTACCTGAAAGCGAAAATTTACTTAAAGGAAGTTCGTTACCGCCCGACCTCATCAAAATTTCTTCAGAGTCGCAAGGCTCAATTAATAATTCACATTCTTTTCCCGAATGAAGGCCAAGACCCTTTAATAATATTTTCCCATTAATTTTCATTTTTTTGCATAGCGTCGACTTTTTTCTCTAAGAGTCTTAACTTTCGAGACATCAAAGGCAAGTCCGCAGCAAGTACAAGAGCCCGTTTAGCAGCGTTATGAGGCCGTGCAGGGAAACCTGAAATTAAAGAATTTGCAGGAATGTCATTTGTTACTCCCGTGCGTGCAGCAAGAGTTGAACCTTCGCCTATAGTAACGTGGTCAGTAATTCCAACTTGAACAGAAACTGTTACATAATCTTCAAGAATAGAACTTCCGGCTATGCCAGACATAGAGCAAATTATGCAGTGCTTTCCGATTTTTACGTTATGGCCGATTTGAACATGATTATCAATTTTAGTGCCGTCGCCGATTAAAGTGTCATTCATAGCCCCCCTATCTATCGTTGTGCAGGCCCCTACTTCAACATCATCGCCGATAGTTACGCCGCCCATTTGAGGAATTTTTACGACGATTCCATTTTCACGAACGAAGCC
>CAJORD010000138.1 GCA_905236605.1 uncultured Synergistales bacterium
GTCAAGATTCAAAGCTGTACCCGTAGCCGTGTTAGTAGCTGTAGCAGTGCCTTCGGTGTGAAGTAGCCATGTGCCAGTCAAAATATCTTCAATGCTTTTATCATCAACAATTACATCGTCAGAAATCGTAATGTCATCAAATGACGGCGTGTCGTTGCTCTTTCTAAACGAGCACTCGATTGAATAATTATAATTACCACCAAGCGATTCAATACTAGAATAACCTTCCCACTTCGTCCTAATTTCCGTTTCGGACTCTATTGTTAAAGTCAAATTCAGAACGCCGGAGTTAGAACTAAATCGCCACTGATCATCACTGACATATATAATAGACATAGATTGAGTTTTGTCGGTAGCGTTGCTATCGGTATAACTTTTTAATCTGAACAAACCCGCTAAAACTCCGCTACTATCGAGAGCCTGCCAATTATTTGAGTAAAATACTTTTGCAGTCCCGGCTTCAGTTGTATTAAGGACGATATCAGAGAACGCAATTTTAGTTCCTGTGCTTGTGGATAGCGTTAATGTTTCTGCGGTTGCCGCGTTAGTTGCTGTGGATTCATATTCAGTATGAAGAAGCCACGTGCCCTTGAGAATGTCGGCTAATGTTTTGCTGTCGTCTGATATAACTACGTCATCTGAAATTATCCAATCTTCGACAGTCGACGGCGCAGAACTCGTCTTTCTGAATGAACACTCGATTGAATAATGATAATTTCCGCTTAATGATGAAATTTTTGTTATACCTTCCCATTTTGTAGTTATTTCTGTTTCAGAGTTTATCGTAACATTTAATGAAAGATTCTCTGTTTCGAGTCGCCATTGATCATCACTGACATAAACAAGCGTCATCGTTCGCATTTTATCAGTAGCATTCGAGTTTGAATAACTCTTGACGCTAAACGCACCTGCTAGGATTCCGTTGCTGTCGAGAGCTTGCCAGTTATTCGCGTAAAATACTTTTGAGTTTCCGGCTTGCGAAGTGTTAAGGACGACATCAGAAAACGCGATTTTAGTTCCCGTGCTTGTGGATAAATTAAAAGTCTCTCCTGTCGAAGTATTAGTGGCCGTTGCTGTCCCTTCTGAATTAAGCAACCATGTTCCGGTTAAAATGTCAGATAATGTGGTGTCCGCCGACACTATAACATCAACATCATCAGAAATGATTATATCGTCCGTTGTCGGAGTACTACTTTTCCTTGTGAATGAACATTCTATAGTATAATTGCAATTTATATTCAGTGCCGACATATATTCTCTACCGGTTAATTGAACGCTGATTTTCTTCTCTAAAGCCGAGCTTGTCGCTGTTGAAGAAGTGAAATTGATTATTATCGTAGGCACACCTGATTCAGTTGAACTTAAAATCCATTCTTCATCTGTAACTCGCGATATAATCATTCGTTTTGTTCTTGTTGTTGAAGTTTCATCTGCGTAGCTTTTAGTGCTGAAATTTCCAAGTGAATTATTATCTTCGTCTCGAGCTTTGCTCACGAACGAATAAAATACATCTGCGGTTCCTTCGTCATTATTAGAAAAATTTATATTTGAAAATGATAATTTGAAATTCATAACATGATATAGCGTGATTGATTTATCTGTTCCGTTTACTACAGCAGTAGCTTTGCCGGTATAAGTAGAAGATTCATCAAAGAGCCAATCACCTGTCAACGTACTTGAGACTTCTGTGTTTGACACTGATTCGGTGTCTGTGGTTGTGCTTTCGCTGTCATCTCCGGCACTTCCTCCGCAACCGGAGAACACAAAAACTAAAAGTGCCATAGCCAATAAAAATTTTATTTTACGCATTAATTATTACCCTTCTTTCATTAATTTTACGTAATTTTATTATAACAGGAATTTTATTTTTATGGCGATTTTCTTCCGGGAATAATTGATTGTGATATTATTTGCCCGGAGAAATTTAATGAAAGGGCAAGTTTTTTATGAATGAAAGAAATAATTTTCAAGGACATTCAGACAGAAATAATAATAATAGAAAAAACTTCAGAATGAACCCCAATGAGATTCTCCTTGCGCAGCGTCAACGGCAAACTCAAAACTTTAATCAAGAAAGACCGACGCCACAAAAGCCACGACCGCGTAAGAAAAAAAGAATCTCAATTTTAAAAATTATATTTGCAACTATCTTACTTGTGATTTTGCTCGCAACCGGAGCTTTAAGTGCCGGCGTAGCGTGGTATGTTGTCAAACTTTCCGAAGACCTCCCCAGTATGGTAGAACTTGCTAATCCCAAAAGCAGTTTGCCTTCGATTCTTTACGACCGTAACGGCGAAGTCATTGCGCGACTATTTATTGAAAATAGAACTCCGCTTGAGCTTCATCAAATTTCGCCCGAACTTGTTCGCGCTGTTCTTGCAGCTGAAGACTCGGCATTTTATCAACACGGCGGGATCAGAATCGGCTCAATCATGCGCGCTCTGTGGACGGACGTTGTAGAGGGCGGCAAAGTTCAAGGCGCAAGCACGATAACGCAGCAGCTTGCACGAAATTTATTTTTGTCTCATGAGAAGAGTATCACGCGAAAAGCAAAAGAAATCATTATCGCGATGAGGCTCGAAAAACTTTTTCAAAAAGATAAAATCCTCGAACTGTATCTCAACACTATAAATTTTGGTCACGGTGCTTGGGGCGCAGAGACCGCCGCACGAACTTATTTTGACAAATCCGCAAAAGATTTAGACCTCGCTCAATCGGCAATTCTAGCCGGGCTAATCGCAAACCCGGGACGCTATAACCCGTTGAGCAGTTTGAGTAACGCGAAGTCGCGACAAAATTACGTTCTCGGACGAATGGAAACTCTAGGCTGGATAACTCCCGAACAACGACAGGCGGCTTATGATGAAGAACTCGAATTCAGAAGCCGCAAAAATCAAATTGAAGAATTTAACCGCGCTCCTTACTTCGTTTCGCATCTGCTATTTAACGATTTGCTGCCTAAATATGGCAAAGACGAAGTTTATAGCGGCGGTATGCAAATTTACACTACTCTCGACGTGAACTTGCAGGACAAAGCCCGCGAAGCTATTCAGGGATTAAATAAAAATGTCATGGGTGCGCTTGTGTGTCTTGAAGCTGATACCGGCGAAGTGCTGGCACTCGTTGGCGGCAAGGACTTCAAAGAAAGTAAATTCAATCGTGCTACGCAGGCAATTAGACAGCCGGGCTCAAGTTTCAAACCGATCGTTTACGCGGCCGCTATGGAAGAAGATGTTATGCCGAGCGATCACTTTCTTGACGCTCCTATAACGTTCAGACAACCCGGAAGCCGCGGTAAAGGTTGGTCGCCTCATAACTCGAGTAACGGATATTCGGGTGAAGTTACTTTGCAACGCGCTTTGACAAATTCATTAAACACCGTCGCCGTTCGTGTCGCTGCTTATATAGGCACTGATGCAATAGTTCAAATGGCTCGAAACATGGGGATCGAAACTAAATATCTTCCGAATGATTTATCCGTCGCGCTTGGCTCGGCCAGTTTAACGCCTTTAGAAATGGCCGTGGCGTTTAACTGCTTCAATAACGGAGGGCGGCGAATTGTGCCGTTAATGATCCGTGAAATTCGTGACAGAGATGGCACCGTCATTGAACAACGACAGACCGCTGCTACTCAAGCTATGAGACCGGAAACAGCTTACGCAATTCGTTCAATGCTTCAAGACGCTGTTAGAGCAGGCACAGGGAAACCTGCGGCCTTGCCAAAAATTAATGTCTTCGGGAAAACAGGAACCTCAAACGATTTCATAGACGCGTGGTTCGTGGGAGGTGTTCCTGGATTAACGACAGCTGTATATGTCGGACGTGATGACCATAAAACGATGGGACGACGTGCTTTCGGTGGAACAATGGCCGCGCCAGTCTGGAAAAAATTCATGGCTTACGCTGTCAAAGAGATGTCAACGCCGGCAAATTTTGAAGCCCCTCCCGCATGGGTCAACGTCAGCAAAGTTTCAATATGTAGAAGTTCTGGCTATCTTGCGAGATCCGGCTGTCAGTCTGTACCGCTGTTCTTTCCAAAAGGAAAATCGCCCACCGCGTCATGCCCTCTTCATGGCGGAAGCTACAGAACCGCTGAAAACGACCCAAGAGGCCCGCGGTTATTCTTAGTTGAGAAGGACGAAGATTATCTTGCAAGACTTGAAAGCAAAGAGCGCGAATCCCGTTCGTCGTCATCGTCTGAAGTCGCAGAGACGCCTCCGCCTCCTCAGCAGGTTACAGCGCCGGCCACTCAAGCAGCAGTCCCGAGGCCAAGCGCTCCGGCACCGTCAAGGCAAGAGCCTAAGTTGAGCGAAGTCGAACAGCGTTACAGACAGTTATTAAAAGAATACGGACTTGAATAAAAAATTTTCCCCGTAGTCACAAAAGACCACGGGGAATTTTTATAAATAGAAATGCTTCGGCTACAAGCCGTTATCCTAAAATATTTTCAAATTTTTGTTCAGCGATATTATGTTTTTCGGCGTAACCTGTGAGAATCAACGTTAAAGCACCGTCGCCAGTTACGTTGCAGGCCGTTCCGAATGAATCCTGAAGTGCGAAAATCGTGAGCATTAAAGCCGTGCCCGCAGCGTCAAATCCAAGAACGCCCGTGATTAATCCCAATGAAGCCATGACCGTACCGCCTGGGACTCCAGGCGCACCAATAGCAAAAACTCCGAGCAGCAAGCAGAATAAAACCATGTTGCCTACAGTCGGATAGACTCCGTAAAGAATTTTTGAAACAGCCATTACGAAAAATGTTTCAGTCATGACGGAGCCGCAGAGATGAATATTTGCAAACAGCGGAATTCCAAAATTTACCATGTCATCACGAAGCGTCGGTTCGGATTTTCTTGCACACTCAAGAGCAACTGAAAGAGTCGCCGCGCTCGACATCGTTCCGACTGCGGTCATGTAAGCAGGCCCGTAGTTCTTAATAATGTTCCAAGGATTGCGCCCTGAGTATGCTCCGGCGATTGAATATAACAAAGCCATCCAAATATAATGTCCCGCCATAACGAGCAAGATAATCATGACGAACACCGGGAA
>CAJORD010000139.1 GCA_905236605.1 uncultured Synergistales bacterium
AGTCGTCATCAGAAATTACAGACGCGACGCTATCGAAGCCTTGAAGAAGCAAGAGAAAGCCTCCGAAATCACCGAGGACGACCTGAAGAAACTCACAAAGGACGTTCAGGACACAACGGACAAATATATAAAGAAGATCGACGAGGTTTATAAAGTCAAAGAAAAAGAAGTTCTTGAAGATTAAAAGGAGAATTTATCATGGAAGAACCCAGTCAGTATAATTCACCGGGCTACACGACGTTTAAGGCAAAACTGAAGAAACTCATCGGGATCGATCTTAATTCTTACAAAGAACAAATTCACCGTAGGACCCACGAGCTTATGAGCCGTTGGGGCTGTAAAAATTACGATGAGTATTTCGACATGATTAATAAAGATGAAAAGAAGTTGCGCGAATTTCTTGACCATCTTACGATTAACGTATCCGAATTTTTCCGCAATGATTCTCAATGGTGGAAGATGCGCGATAAACTCATTCCCGAACTTATTCAGAAGCGCGGCACGAAACGTTTGAAACTCTGGAGCGCAGGTTGCGCGACGGGCGAAGAGCCTTATTCACTCGCGATTATATCCGCCGTCTGTGGGCTTGACCCTATGAACCCCGTTCTCGCCGTTGACATTGACCAAGGCGCAATCTCGATCGCTCAAAACGCCGTCTATCGTAAAACGCAACTTATAAACGCTCCGAAAGAGTATCTCGCGAAATATTTCACGACGAAGGACGCGGGCGCAACTTATTCAGTAAATCCTGAAATCAAACGCCGAGTTACGTTTAAGCGAATGAATATGATCGAGGACAATTTCGGCGCGGGCTTCGATTTAATTTTATGCCGAAACGTCGTAATTTATTTCACCGCGGACACAAAAGCGAAACTTTATAAAAAATTTTTCGATGCTCTTGCGCCTGGCGGATATTTCCTTGTCGGCTCGACGGAACAAATTTTTGGCTATCAGCAAATCGGTTTTGAGTCGGCGGGGCCGTTCTTGTATACAAAGAAATAATAACGTGTATGAATTTTCGTTGACACATTCGATCACCAGAACTTTATTAAAACTATGCAATGAAGCAGGCTGGAGTAAAGTTCGCCGCGTAATGATTAAAATCGGGGGAATGAGAAAAATAAATCCCGAGCTTATGTCATTTATATTCACGGCTATGGTGAAGGGGACGCCGGCAGAAGACGCTGTGATGTCGGTGTTGATGATCCCCGTAACGATTCATTGCTACGCATGTGGGCGCACAAACACACGTGAAGATACGCAATTTTTGTGCCCCGCTTGCGGCAGCAGAAATGTTCAGTTGCTTTCAGGACTTGAATTTAATATCGAAGTCCTTGAAGTTGAAAAATCAAATTAGAGCTTGCGATTCAGGCTCTTTAATTAATAAATTGCCAATGTAAATTTATAAAAATAAAAAATGAATGATAACAATATATTAAAATCTTTATCCCCAAGACAACAAGAAGCAGTAACTTATATCGACGGGCCTTTACTTGTTCTAGCGGGCGCCGGGAGCGGAAAGACCCGCGTTTTAACTCACAAGATAGCGTGGCTCGTTGAAGAAAATATTACAGCGCCTGAAAATATCCTCGCCGTTACGTTCACAAACAAGGCCGCCGGCGAAATGAAAGAACGAATCGGCGCGCTCGTTCCAGGGCAAGCAAAAAAAATTCAGGCCGGGACTTTTCATTCTTACGGACTAAAATTTTTATTCAGATATAATCACGCTGTCGAAGACATAACGGGACTTAATGACGGCTTCTCAATTTTTAGCCGCTCTGATAGCTACGCGCTCTTGAAACAATTAATGAAAGAAATGAAATTCACGGAAAAAGAAACCACACCCGCGCAGGCTATGGACATAATCTCACGCGACTATATGGCGTGGACTCCCGTCGGTCATGACAGCACTATAACAGACGAAAATTATTTCAAACTCGCTAATGAATATCGAAAAAGACTTCGCGAACTCAACGCCGCCGATTTTGATGACTTAATGATTTTGCCGCTTGAAATTATGAAACGCGAAGTCGATATAAGACGACATGAACAAGAAAAAATTAAATGGCTCTTAGTCGATGAGTATCAAGATGTGAACATGCCTCAATATTTATTATTGCGTTACTTAGTCGGGCCGGATTGTATTATCAACGTCGTCGGCGACCCTGACCAATCTATTTACGGTTGGCGCGGCGCTGAAATAAAAATGATTTTGAGCTTTGAAAAAGAGTTCGACGGCGCTAAAAAAATTATTCTCGATGAAAATTACAGATCCACTGGAAATATTTTGGCTGCGTCGAACGCATTAATACGCAATAACTCAAACAGGCTCAAGAAAACTCTCAAAACTTCCCGCGGAATGGGCGAAAAAATTTACGTCTTTCTTGCTCAAAGTGATTTTCAAGAGGCCGATTTTATAGTTTCAGAAATCGAAAAACTGCAAAAAATTTATAACTACAGTTACAGCGACATAGCAATTTTATATCGTCAGAACGCTTTGAGCCGAATTTACGAGCAAAAATTTCTTGAAGAAAAAATCCCGTATCGAATAATTCGCGGCTTGTCGTTTTATGACCGTATGGAAGTCCGCGATGTCCTTTCACTTTTGCGAACTGCTGTAAATCCTTTAGACCGCGCTGCGTTTGAAAGAGCTTCAGGCTTTTCGATTAAAGGACTTGGCCCAAAGAAACGCGCCGAGCTTGAAGAATGGATTAAAAATCTTAACGAGCCTGACCCCTCTAAAGTCTGGTCATTAATCGTGGGCGGAGCATGGGTAGCGCGCGGGAATTTTGGCGAGTCTTTGAGAAATTTTGCGTCCCACATGTGTTCAATTTTAGAAATTGCTGCCGACGGAATCAAACCCGCCGTCGATTATATTTTGCAGGACATGAACTACGAAGATTATATTAAGGCTCAAGACCCTGAAAATTATCGCGACAGAATTGCAAACGTCAAAGAATTAAAATCAGTCGTTCCCGAAGGCGATCTTAATGAAACGTTGGCCGAAGCCGCTCTGTTCACCGACGCAGACACGACCGCCGATTCTGAAGATACTGTCGGACTTTTAACTCTTCACGCATCGAAAGGGCTTGAATTTCCTGTCGTCTTTATTGTGGGACTTGAAGAAGACATTTTCCCGCACTCGCGTTCTAAAGATGACGAAAACGAACTCGAAGAAGAACGAAGACTTTGTTATGTCGGAATGACGCGCGCCGAAGAAAGATTATATTTGACTTCTGCAGCTTCAAGGCAATTATTCGGCGGGATAGTCGAACATGACCGCTCGAGATTTTTATATGAAATCCCTGACGAGTTTAAGAAGACCGAAGACCGAGGCAGTAGGCGCAACATGGTTTTATTTTCCGACGTTCGTAACGAAAGAAAGCGAAATAATAATTATGGCAATCGTGGCAATTACGGGCGATATCGGGGCTGGTAAATCGACGGTCGCGAAGCTCTTGGCCGAAAAATTTTCTTGTCCCCTGCTTGACGCCGACAAAATCACTGCCGAACTTTGGCAAGACGAAAATATAAAATCAATTTTTGCGGCTCGTTGGGGCTGTCCGTCGGGAGAAATTACAAAATCCGAAATTTCCCGGCGGATTTTTTCAGACACTGACGAATATAAATTCTGTAATTCGATTCTTCACCCCGCAGTCATGAAAAAAATTCACGATGAAGCAGTGAAAATTAAAAATTGCGTTATAGAAATCCCGTTGTTATTTGAAGCAACGGCCGGGCAAAAACCGGATTTCATTGAGAAAATTTTTTATGTCGCTGCGGATTTCTATACACGCGCGCGAAGGTGTCTTGAGCAACGCGGCTGGGACGTTGACGAATTAAAACGGCGCGAAAAATTCTTGTTGCCACGCGAAAAAAAAATCTCAATGAGCGATGAAGTAATTTACAATAATGGAAGTATTGATGAACTAAATTTTATGTCGAGGTCTTTACTGGTGGAGATAAGGGGATTCGAACCCCTGACCTCTTGAATGCCATTCAAGCGCTCTCCCAACTGAGCTATAT
>CAJORD010000140.1 GCA_905236605.1 uncultured Synergistales bacterium
ATATTGTCCGGGAGGGCAAACGCTCCGAAAGAAATGCATCAAGAAAAATGGCTCTACACGATACGCAAATAAAGCAGCTTGCAGCAAGTGCCCCTACAGAGGGAAATGCTTTTCCAATAAGAATCGCTGGAAAGAGATTGACTTTTCAAAGGATTGTTTGGAAAAAAGGGCAAAATGGTTTGATGGTGGAGACGATCCGGAACCGTCAGAGGGTGGAAGAACTAAGAGGAAGGGTCACTTTGAAAAGAGAAAAGTAGTCCGCTTCAAACTGAAACCCAACCGAGCCATGATGGCAAAACGAATGTGTACGTCCGAACACCCATTCGGAACAATAAAACAATGGCTATCCTCCGGCTTCTTCCTTTTAAAAGGTTTACAGAAGACGGCTGGAGAGTTTGCGCTCTTTGCACTCTCGTATAACATGGCCAGAGCAGAGAACATGTTTACGTTTCAGGAACTAATGGCAAAAGTGGGAGGATAATCCCCGAACATAGCGCGTTTTATTCAGTTTTCAAGGTCAGGTTTTTCCACCGGATTCGTCCGGTAGAAATCCTAGCATTTTTCATGCCATAATCTCACCGTAAACTCGTAAATAGCATCTTTCTTTGAAATTATTTTTGGTTTTCGGACAGTCCGGGGGGGGGTAATAAAATTACGGCATCAATTATTAACAAGGGGAGGAGCGTTCGCTATGTTGGGTAGATTGCTTGATGTTGCTCTATTTGTTGCGGCAATAGTTCTGATTGCTACTGGAGCATGGGTGCCGTTAATTATAGGAGTTTTAGTCGTTGCTGCTGTTTGGAGTTTGCTGAAATATATATTTAAGGGTTAATTAAGATTGCCCGAAATTTAAGGGGCTTTTTCTTTTCACAAAATTTCTCAAAACTATTCACAAAAACTCAGGAGTCGGGAAGCAAAAATTCCTACTTCCTAACTCCTAATTGTCTTTTACTCGTCTTCTTTAGTTACTTTAATTGCAAGCTCATCGAGTCTTTCCTGTTCGACTTGGTCAGGAGCGTTTGACATCAAGCACTGCGCTTTCTGTGTCTTCGGGAACGCCATAACGTCGCGAATTGAATTGCCGCCACAAAGCAGCATAACGAGCCTGTCAACTCCGAGCGCTAAGCCGCCATGCGGAGGTGTTCCGTATGAAAGAGCGTCAAGGAAGAATCCAAATCTTCGTTTAGCGTCTTCGGGCGTAATTCCAAGAGCCTTGAATAATCTCGCTTGAACTTCGGGGTCATGGATTCTGATTGAGCCGCCGCCGACTTCGTTGCCATTTAAGACACAGTCATAAGCGCGAGCCAAAGCGTGTTCGGGGTCTTCGTCAAACGGTGTTTCGAGGTCAAGCGCAGGCGACGTGAACGGGTGGTGCATTGCGACCCAGCGTTTCTCGTCCGTGCTCCACTCGAACAGCGGGAACTCTGTAACCCATAAGAATTTCCAGTTGTCAGGGCTGTCGTCGAATAAGTCTTCGCGTTTCTTGCCAAGTTCAAGGCGCAGCGTTCCTAAGATTTCACAAGCCTTGCCTCGTGAAGCGTGAGCGACAATAAATAAAGCGTCATCAGGCTGCATTCCGCCAAGTTCGCGAACCTTATCAACTTCTTCAGGCGTCAAGAATTTCACGAGCGGGCCTTTTAATCCGCCGTCTTTATATAGGAAGTTCGCAAGCCCGGACGTTCCGAGTTTTATAGCGTGATTTTCAAGGTCTAAAATTTCTTTTCTTGACATTGAAGCACCGCCCGGCAGTCTTAAACCACGAACAACTCCGCCGCCTTCTAAAATTTTTCTGAACGGCTCGAAGCCGGAATTTCTGAAAGCGTCTGCCAAGTCGCAAAGCTCAAGTTTAACTCTTAAATCCGGCTTGTCGCTGCCGTATTTGTCCATAGCTTCCCAATAAGGCATTCTCATAAACGGCGTGGTAATGTCAACGCCGCGAATTAATTTGAAGAGTCCCTTCATGTAGCCTTCAATTAATTCCATGATGTCATCTTCGACAATGTAACTCATTTCGATGTCAACCTGCGTAAATTCGGGCTGACGGTCTGCGCGTAAGTCTTCATCTCTGAAGCAGCGTGCAATTTGATAATAACGATCGAAGCCGCTGATCATTAAAATTTGTTTGAAGAGCTGCGGTGATTGAGGCAAAGCATAGAAGCAGCCTTGATTAACTCGGCTCGGCACAAGATAATCGCGAGCGCCTTCAGGAGTTGCCTTCGTGAGCATTGGCGTTTCGAGTTCAACAAAATTTCTTTCACTCAAATAATTTCGCGTGAACTCGTTAATTTTTGCACGCGTTCTCATGTTCTTTTGCATTTTGTCGCGTCGCATATCGAGATAACGATATTTGAGCCTAATGTTTTCGTCAACGTTGTCAGTTTCATCGCCGATTTCAAACGGTAGCGGCTTTGCCTTCGACATAACGAGAAAATCACGCGCTACGATTTCAATATTTCCTGTTTTAAGTTCGGGATTTTCGGTGCCTTCGGGACGGATTCGCATTTTGCCTTTGACGGCTACGGAATATTCGTTGCGCAACGTCGCTGCGAGTTCATGAATTTCTTTCGGAGTTTCGGGCAATGACGGATCGAAGACAACTTGAATAGGGCCTGTCCAGTCCCAGATTTCGATAAAAATAATTCCGCCTAAGTCGCGGCGCGCTCTGACCCAACCGTTAGCGCGGACTTCTTTGCCGGCGTCATCTTCGGTGAACAGACCGCATAATGAAGTTCGTTGCCAAGTCTTGTCAAAAATTCTAGCCATAAAAATTTTTCGTTCCTTTCGTTTAATAGTTCTTCTTTTTGACGCGCATATTATAACGTTTTTCAAAGTTTGCACGAATAAAAAGCACTTTGACATTTGGGGGGGGGTAATAAGATAATAAATAATACAATTTTTGCCATGTAAGATTTTGTTAAAAAGTTGTAGTCAGGTGTAAGTTTTTATGAAGGGGAAATTTTGATGAATGCACGAATTGAAAAAGAAATAAAAGGCGTTATGGAGCAATATGAAAATGATTCTTCGGAAGTATTGCCGGATTGGCTCGGAGCGATTGCCGGTGGATTTGCTGGACTAGTAATAATTGGTTTGTCGCTAACGAGTGAGGCCGTAACAGAAGCTATTGCTGACTATGGCACAGGCATGAAAAATTTTATTTCTATATTATTTATTGTTTTTTTAGGAGCTATAGGCTTTGTAACTTTTCGCGTTATGAAAGAATACAAAAAGAATGCAGCACGCAATAACGCTCTTGAAAATTTATACTCGATTCAAAAAATTATAGATGATCATTCTGGCCTTTATTCTGAAGAATTATCGCTCTTAAAAAAATTTGTGGATTTGCTCATAGCTAAGAGGAATGAAAATAAATAACGCCCTCGAAGTTCAAAGGGCATTTTTTTCTTCCATTTATATTTCTTCGCTTAAAAATTAATGTTATTGATATTCTGACTGACGGGCTTTACCCTCTGAAGGGAAATTTCTTTACCACTG
>CAJORD010000141.1 GCA_905236605.1 uncultured Synergistales bacterium
GATTATGTCAACAAGCAACAGGCAAAAGAGGTGATTTAGTCAGTTGATTGAATTAATAATTTTTGACCACGATATGACGATCGTAGATTCAAGTTACGCGATTATGGCGTGCTTTAACTATGTCGCGGAACATGAAGGCCTTCCGAAAGTTTCGCACGAACTTACGATGAAATATATTGCGTCGCCAATCCCGGAGTTTTCGCGCGGATTGTTGGGCGACTTCAAGCCCGAATGGCTGAAATTATATCGCGAGGCTAGCGCAGAACTCGAGGGGAAATTAATCAAGCCTTTCGATGATACTGTGCCGACTTTGATAAAACTTCATGAATTAAAAGTCAAGCTTGCGGTTGCGTCGAACCGTGAACGCCCGAGCGTTGCTCTTAATCGAACGGGACTTGCAAAATATTTTGACGTCATCGCCGGAGCTCATGAACCATATGGAAACATTCCTTATAAACCAGACCCGACGATGATTAATGCGCTGTTGAAAGATTTAAAAGTCTCGAAAGAAAACGCGCTCTACGTTGGCGATTCTGATGTTGACATTCAGACGGCGCTTAATTCTGACGTTCGCGGAGTCGGAATCACAAAGGGAAATTTCGGGGCCGAAAAATTAAAAGAGCTTGGCGCTTGGGAAACGATTGACTCATTAAGTGAGCTCATAGAGATAGTGAAACAGGATGCCGCCTGAAAATAATTTTATTAACGAGCTTGGCTATCTTGCTGCTTACGGCGAGTATACAGAAGAAGCCGTTGCCAAAGTTGAAAAAAAATCTTTCGTCCCATTCAATCACCTTGGCAGCGAATTAAGCCCGTACTTGTTGCAACATGCAAAAAATCCTGTCGGTTGGTATCCATGGGGACAGGAAGCTTTTGACACGGCCGAACGCGAAGACAGACCGATATTTTTATCTATTGGCTACTCGTCGGAACATTGGTGCGCCGTCATGAACAGAGAATGCTTCGCCGACTCCGAAGTCGCAGGATTTATAAATGAAACTTGCATTCCCGTGAAAGTCGATCGCGAAGAGCACCCCGAACTTGATAATTTATTTATGGAAGTCTGTCGCCTTCAAAACGGCAGCGCGGGGTGGCCTTTGAATATTTTTTTGATGCCAGACGGCCGGCCTTTCTTTTGCACAACTTGGCTACCCAAAAGAACTACCGGGCAAATGCCGGGACTTACAGATTTAATGCCGCGAATAAAATGGCTTTGGAAAATGCAGCCCGAAGATGTCGAACGCTACGCGAGTGAGCTAACGCGAATGACGACGGAAAAATATGAAATTCTTTCAGGCGAGAAAGAAAGAACAGGTGCGCGAATCGGAAAATTAAAAGCCTTAGAAGCTTTTAACGACATCAGAAGAATTTTTGATATTCGTTGGGGAGGTTTTGGGAAGGCACCAAAATTTCCGGAGCCGAATAAATTATTATTCTTATTAAAACAGGCTGAAGAAGATTCCGGGCTTTCAAAAAATGATAAGTCCGACGCTTATACTATGGTCGATATAACTTTGCGGCGAATGTGGCGCGGAGGAATTCATGATCATCTTGGCGGCGGCTTCTCGCGTTATTCAGTCGATGAAAAATGGATCGTGCCTCACTTTGAAAAATTACTTTGCGATCAAGCGCTTTTATTATTGACAGTCGCGAAGGCACAAGAGATTAATCAAAATTCTTTTCATCGTTTGATGGCCGAAGATATTATTTTTTGTCTTACACGCGATTTTTCAGACAGCACGGCGTATTCTCAAGGCTTCCGCTCTGCCATTGGCGGCGACACAAACAGCGGCGAAGGACGTTATTATTTATGGACGGAACAAGAAATCAAAAAAATTTTGCCAGAAAGCGACGCAGGATTATTTTGCTCGGCTTATGCTATTCTCCCAAGCGGAAATTTCGGAAATGAACTTGCAGGTTCGCAAATGAGTTGGAACATTTTATACGAAGCTTCAACCGTGAACGAACTCGCAAAACGCTACGGAATAAAAGGTCCTGAAGTCGGACGGCGATTATTTGAAGGTCGAAAACGACTTCTTGAAGCTCGTGACAGACGTTATAAACTCGCAAGCGACAATAAAATTTTAATGAGCTGGAATGGCCTCGCAATTGGAGCATTAGCCCGGGCCTCTGTTGCTTTTGAGCAGTCCGAATGGCGCGACATTGCCGAACGCGCTGCGCTCTTCCTTCAAAAAAATCTCCCGGATAGAAATAATAATTGGCGACGAAGTTGGATTGAAGGACACGCAACTATAGACGCTCTCGCCGAAGATTTCGCTTTCATGCTATGGGGGATTGTTGAGCTTTACAAGGCCGCGAAGCACTTTAACGCCGGTGAGAAACAGTTAAACGACTGGCTGAAATTTGCTCAATCGCTTGCGGATTTAATGATTCAAAAATTTTGGGACGAAAAGAACGGCGGACTTTATCTCACGCCCGAAAACGCTCCCAACGTCTTCATCAGGACTAAATCAGCCATCGATAACGCGATGCCCTCGCCTAATTCTTTCGCTGCGATTGCTCTAAACGAACTCGCGATTATTCTCGAAGAAAAAAAATTTTCGGACTTGGCACGAAAAATAATTGGCTGCTTCTCTCATTACGCCTCTGAAAATCCTCTTTCATGCTTGACGCTCTTAATCGCTGATTTAGAGTGGAAGCCGTTGAAGAAAAAGCCAGAACCGATTCCGGAGCCCGTTCACGTTCCCACAGATGAAGAACTCAACGCCGAAGAACCAGAAGCCCCGGCACAAGAAACGAAATCAGAATCAGACAGGCGCGCAAGAGTTTCAAGACGTTCAGCAAGAACAGAACGGAGCGAACACGACGCCCGCGCAGAAAGAGCCGAACGCAGGAGCGCACGTTCACACAGGGCGGCAAGAACGCGAGAAAAATAATATAATATTTATTAATGTAGAAAAATTTTTTTTAGGAGGTCAGTGTAATTGAAAAATTTCAGGAAAACCGCAGGCACTTTAATTTTGCTTGCGGTTATATTTGTGTTTACGGGTATCGCAAGCGCTGGTTATGAATTTGACGACCGCAAAGGCGACGCTTATACAGCGCAATGGATGGCGATAAATCAGACCGGCGGAACCTTCGGCGGCGATTTTGATGAAGCCATTCAAATTTCGACAGACATAAGCACAGCTAACGATGATTTTTCTGTTATCAAAGTTTTAAATGGTCGTTCAGATGATGACATTGACGACAGAGAATTACATATTTTATTTTTGTTATTAGTCGGAGGCCGCGGCGAATTTTTCATCGACATGAAAGCCGAAGAGTCAGACTTCGACATCAGCACGCCGAGTCCGCTTTTGAGCATCAGAGGCGAAACAACTTACACAAATTCTCTTCTTAAATACGGACCTGTCCCAGGCAATCCAACATGGCTGCGATTTGTTCACGCTCTCGACAGAGCACACAGAGAAACTTACGATACTGTCGTTCAAGAAATTCTTTTTGCTCAAGAGCCTAGCGCTTCGCCTTCGCAGTCTGTCCCGCGCCCGCTCGTGATTTCAAACGTGGCCAACGCTGAACAGACGGCTGCCGACGTTCCTCTAATTGTAAGAATGGTTTTGAAAGACGGCGCAACGAAAGACGCGAACATCGTTGCTGCTGACGTCGTAGAGTGGGACATGACCAGCGACAAAGAAGTCGGAGGGAATAAACTCGTCTTTGTTCCGATTAACGACGAGAGCCTCTTGACGGACAACAGAAAAGTAAATCTTTATCTCACGACCGAGGTAGTTAATCATACGTCCGTCAGATACGCCGCGACAACTTACGATAGCTACGGAGATTTTGAATATCCGAGCTACTGGAAATTTGATTTAGCGCGCGACCAAGGCACCACTTACGTAGATAGAGAATTTCAACTTGCGCGTAAAGCTCACATTGCGCCGGGCCTCGTAACGGTCTTCAAACGTAAATACGACGTCAACGAAGAAAACAAACGCCCGCTTATGCTCTATCCCGTTGGTGATACAGTCGTCGGAACTCGTTCGCTTCGATTAAATCATCAAATTATTTTTGGTCAGCGTCTTGGCGACACTTACAAACAAAAATCAACAAATGGCGGCGACTTTAATTTATTCGAGGTTACGGCTTTCAAACATCGTCCGGCCGGCGACAGTTTTTATGACAACGTTAAAGAAGTTACGAAGGCCAAGGGCA
>CAJORD010000142.1 GCA_905236605.1 uncultured Synergistales bacterium
TTTGGATTCAGAGATATTACAAACGAATTACAGGAGATAAAAATGGAAAATAATTTGCAAATTTTTAATTACGGCTCAATCGACGTGCGAATCATGGCTCAAGATTCAGAGCCGTGGTTTGTAGCAAAAGATGTGTGCGAGATTTTGGGACTGACAGACGTAACGAGTGCATTGAGAACGCTTGATGACGATGAAAAGCTAGTCCGCAAAATTAGCGGAGCAGGTCAAGTCCGCATGATGGCAACGATTAACGAGTCCGGCCTCTATACGCTGATCATGCGAAGCACGAAGCCCGGAGCTAAACAATTTCGTAAGTGGGTAACGGGTACGGTGTTGCCGTCAATCCGCAAAACTGGATTTTATGCAACGCCGAATACAATAGATAGTATTATTGCCGATCCTGATAATTTCATAAAAGTGTTGCAGGAACTGAAAGCCACGCGAACAAAAGCGGCAGAACTTGAAACACAAATTGAAAACGACCGCCCGAAAGTTCTTTTTGCTGAAGCCGTTGACGCGAGCAAGGACAGCATTTTAATCGGTAATTTTGCAACAATACTAAAACAAAAGGGAATCGACATTGGACAAAATCGACTTTTCGCATGGTTCAGAGAGAACGGTTGGTTAATTAGATGTCGCGGCGAACGCTGGAATTTGCCCACGCAAAGAGGTTTAAATAGAGGATTTTTTGAAGTAAAGCAGACCGTTATTACTAATCCTGACGGCAGTAAAATTCTCCGACCTACACCAAAAATAACTGGCAAAGGTCAAATTTTCTTCACAAATGGATTTTTAACAGGAGAATTTACAACGGGGAGTGAGGTTCGACGATGAGTAACAATCAAGAGATTCGTTCAAAGAGTGATTTTTGGTTCGCCTGCGTTGACCTTGATGTCATACGCGATAAAACCCTGTCGCAGACTGCAAAGTTTGTATTTACAGTGCTGTGTTCTTTTGTTACAATAAATAATCGCGGTTGCTGGCCGAGTAATGACGCTGTAGCTGAAGCCGCCGGAGTGTCCAAAATTACTGTAATTAGAGCATACAAAGAACTCGAAGCGCGAGGAATTATAACACGTTCCACTCGATACAACAAAAACGAAGGCCAAACTTCATCTTACACGCTAATCGTTGGTCATAATGCGGAATGTTATAACGAGGGCGGGGTATCAGCTACGATACAGGGGGGTATCACGGACGACACTCCCCCCGTATCACCAGTGACACCCAAAGGAAACCAAGAGAATAATATATATTACTCTAACGAGGGGGAAAAAGCCCCCGAACCCGCATGTGAACAGGAAACACGAAAAGAAATAACCAGCCCTGATAATTCTCAAAACAACGATGAAGCCTATGAACCAGAGCAAGCACCTGAAGTCATGCAACCGACAGCAAGATATTTATTACAACGCACAGGACGCAAGAATTTAGCATGGAACGAGATTTCAGCGTTGCGTGAGCTTGCGGCCTCACAATATCCGACCCGAGTAAACAAGGAGATTGACAAGGCCGTCGAACGCTTTAATCGGCAAGGCCGAGACTTGAAAACACTGCGCTTTGAGTACATAGCGAGCGCGCTTGCTCATCAGCCAACGTACAAGAAAAAATCAAAATCCAAAGTCGAAGCACCGAAACCGCAGGAAGTTGCAACATGCGCGAATGACAACGCCGATGAAGAGATGGCGCGGATTGAAGCCCTACAGGCGAAGTTTGATGAGGAGGCCAAACGATGAACATCAGCGAACTTTCAAGGCACAAAATTACGCCTGAACAAAAAGCAAAATTTGACCGCGAACAGGCTGAAGCTCAAGACGTAGCCTTGAATTATCTCAAAGAGAAATTTCCAGGCGTTGATGAAAAAGTTTTCAGAACTGACTACGCCGGTTATCTACACGAAGAAATCATAGACTGGGCAACAGTTTACAAAGCCGCGATTATGGAAAGAGCTTGCGAAAATTGCAAACAGTCAGGCTGTGAAATTTATAAAATTATCGGCATTGAAGGCTGTCGGCCACTGGTCAAAATCGCTGAAAGCACGAAAGGATACAAATTTCTTGATGTTCGATGGATTTACGGATTAGGTTGTAAATTTGAACAATTAAACGGCGAATTTGGCGTAATGTTCCGCAAGAGCGGGCTTAAGAACTCGCATGTAAACATGACTTTCAAGAATTACGAATGCTCAAAATCCACTCCTGAAACTCGCACAGCAAAACTTGAAGCTATGAACGCGTCAGAAGAGCAATCATGCTTGATTATCGCAGGGAAGCCGGGCACAGGCAAAACTCACTTAGCCATTGCAATCGCTATTCGCGCAATGGAACATGGACGACAGGCAATTTTTAGACTTGTAAGCGCGATGTTAGATGAAATTCAAGCAGTCATCAAAGAAAACGGCGATTATGACGGACTTATGAAAAAATTCATTACAGTTCCGTGCTTAGTTTTGGACGATTTAGGGCATGAGAATTTGACGCGTGCCAGAGCAGGATATTTGCACAGAATTATTGACGAACGCTACACTAACGACTTACAGACAATCGTTACAACTAATGCAAGAAGCGTCGAAGAGTTGTGCGCATGGAGCAATGGCGAGGCCGATTACATAACGCCGATAATTTCACGCCTAGAGAAGCATGGCAACTGGATTAGCATTCAGAACGCCGAAGATTATAGAACGAAAAAACGCGAGGTAAACAACAATGCAAAATAATTTTACACAGCCGCAAAACACGCAGGCAGAGCGTGCGGTTATCGGTGCTTGCTTGATTTCTACGGAAGATCTTGCGAAAATTTCCGAGATTTTGAAGCCAGAAGATTTTTACGACGTAAACAACAAAATGGCTTATGAAACCTGCATTGAGCTTTATTTCGCGAATAAGCCCGTCGATCCAGTAACTTTCCAAGCTGAGGCAACAAACAAAGGAATTTACAATCGCATAGGCGGTCAACCGTTCATAGCTGAAATTACAAGCGATGTAAGTGTGCTTATCAACGCGGTTTATTACGCAGAGCTTGTGAAAGGCGCGGCAATGCGACGGCGCATTATTGAGGCCGGTTATCAAATCTCTGCTCTTGGTGTAAAAACTGATGTAGCAACGAACGAGCTAATTGGAGAAGCGGAGAAAATAATTCTTGATACAGCGAACGAAAAAGAAGCCGCCGGGCCTGTATCAATTATAAATTTAATGCCTTCAGTGTTGACAAAGGTTGATGAGCTTAGAACAGGTATTAGAAAGCATACAGGATTTTTATCAAATTTTACGGATTTAGATAAAATTGTCGCAGGTTTTCAGCCGGGTACTTTGAACGTAATCGCGGCGCGTCCTTCTATGGGCAAAACGGCTCTAGCACTGAACATAGCGCAGTTCGGCGGCAACGGTGAAGAGAATACTTCAGTTTTGTTTTTCAGCCTCGAAATGTCATCAGAGCAACTTTTACACAGAATGCTTTCAGCACAGACACTGGATTTTAGTACGAAAGTAAAAATTTCTGCTATAGCGTCTGGAGACCTGTCGGAGTATGATTATTACACGCTTCAGAACGCCGCGCAGAAGTTGCAGGAGCGAAAAATCCACATTTACGACACGCCCGAATTAACTGCTATGGATTTTCGGACAAAATGCAGACGTTTCAAGACACGACACCCAGATTTATCGCTGATAGTTGTTGATTATTTACAACTTATGAAAGCGGACAAGAAAAATAGTGATAATCGGCAGTATGAAGTTGCAGAGATTTCGCGCACTATGAAGTCAGTGGCTGTCGAACTTCAATGCCCTGTGATTGCATTGTCGCAATTATCGCGAGAGACGGAAAAGCGCAACGATAAAAAGCCGCAGTTGTCTGATTTACGGGATTCAGGCGCAATAGAACAGGACGCGGACACAGTTATCTTGCTCTATCGTGATGATTACTACAGCGACAACGAAAACAACGACTTAAAAAACAGTGTGGCAGAATTGCGAATTGCAAAGAACAGAAGCGGCAGTACAGGCGCGTGCCGACTGATTTTTCAGCGAGAATATACGAGGTTTGCAAACTATGGCAACGTGGATTAATCAAGAAATTTGCGCACAAATACAAAATTCTATCGACATTGCAGAGGTAATTGGTGAGCATGTAAAATTCAAACGTTCGAGCCGCGGCTATGAAGGCTTATGCCCGTTCCACCAAGAGCGCACGCCCTCTTTTCACGTTTACAGCGATACACAAAGTTACTACTGTTTCGGTTGCCATGAAGCAGGAAATATTTTCACATTCTTAATGAAAATTGAAAATGTTGGATTTCGTGAAGCTGTTGAAATTTTGGCGGAGCGTGCAGGAATTGCTTTGCCGACTTGTGAAAAGAAAACAGGCGAGAGAAATTTTTATGAAATTTTGGATTTAGCAGCTAAGTTTTATACTGAAAATTTAAGTGGTAATTCTGGGACTGCCGCCCGCGCCTATCTTGAACGCAGGAAGCTAGACAACACGGACATCGAGAGATTTTCATTGGGATATTCGCCTGCGTCGTGGAATGCACTTGCTAACCACTTGCGAGAGTGTGGTATTTCAGAAAAACAAATGTTAAATTCTGATTTAGTTTTACAAGGCAGGAGCGGGATTTATGATAAATATCGCGGGCGTGTGATTTTCCCAATTAAAAATCTTTCTGGAAAAATAATTGCGTTCGGAGGCCGCCTGATCGACGGTGAGGGAGCAAAATACATAAACAGCGCGGAAAGCGAGATTTACAGCAAACGCAAGAATTTATATTTACTCGACGTTGCAAAAAAATCTATTCGCGAAAAACGCCGTTCAATCCTTGTCGAAGGCTATATGGACGCAATTAGACTTCACAAATGCGGATTTACAGAAGCTGTAGCATCATTAGGAACGTCATTAACGGCGGAACAAGCTGAGACGCTATCACGGTTTGCGGACAGATGTTATATTTGTTACGATAGCGATACAGCGGGACAATCTGCGGCTATTCGTGGTATGTATATTTTGGCTGAACACGGCCTAGATGTTCACGTGGTTACGCTCACTGACGGCAAAGACCCCGACGAGTTTTTAATTTCCAACCCTCCAGAAAAATTCGAGGAAGCGTTACAAAATGCAAAACCGTTAGTATTGAAGCACATGGAAGTTTTAACGCCCGCGCTACAGGATTTATCGACAAGAAAGTCAGCAATGAAAGAACTTTTTGAGAGCTTGTTGAAGTTAGATATTTCTGAAGTCATGCAATACAAAACACAACTTAGCGAATTGACCGCAGTGCCGCCGAGCAAGATTGAGGAATGGTTTACTGCAAAATACAGGCAAAAATTGCCGGACGACACAAACATACAACAAGCTAAGCCAGAAAGATTGGATTTTCTTTTGGAAGCTGGATTTTGTGCGGTATTGTTTCATTCTATCGAATGCAGGCTAAGACTGAAGCCGGAGGATATTTCAAGATATTTACGCGGCAGAATAACTTCCAGTGTTGCATTCGCGTTTTTGACTGAAAATCCAGACACGTTAATTAATTTGTGGCTGTCTATGGGTGAGACGGATAAAATCGCGTTAATCACTCGTGGCGAGGAATTTTTAGCACGAATGAAAGATTTAACCCTTGCTGAAAAATGGCAAAAAATTTGTGCTACATTGAAAACTAAAATGCTTGCAAGGCGGCTGAAAGAGTTGAATGTAAAAATTCAAAAATCGCAGGCTACTCCAGAAGAACTCATGGAATTACGGGACTTAAAGAGAGAAATGTCGGGTGTAGCATGAAAAAA
>CAJORD010000143.1 GCA_905236605.1 uncultured Synergistales bacterium
TAGACCGTATGGTGGAAAGGCAGTCCGGCTTATTAAAACAGCTGGAAGCACGCGACTTTAGTCGTGTGAGGCTTCACTTCAAAGAATTTAACTCACCAGAATGGAAATTAATGTCGCAGGTGTCGCGCCCGTCGCGTTATTGTGGCAGCGAATGGCGGCCTTATAAAAAAATTCCTTGGGACACAGCAAAATTAAAAATTTGTCTCGCGTTCCCTGACGTTTACGAAACAGGAATGAGTTATTACGGCTTTCAGATTATCGAAGGCTTTATAAACTCGCTGCAAAAAAATTTTATCGTCGATCGCGCTTACTGCCCTTGGCCAGACATGGAAAATTTAATGCGCGAAACTCAATCGCCGTTGACGTCAATCGAGAATAGAAAGCCGCTGAAAGATTTCGATATTATTGCGTTCACTTTGCCGCATGAAACTGCTTACACTAACATCTTGACCATGATTAACGCCGCCGGGCTAGAATTAAAATCTCAAAATCGAAACGAAAATTCGCCCGTGATAATCGCGGGAGGCTATGGAGCATACACGCCCGAAGTTTTGAGCGACTTTATAGACGTGTTCTGCGTGGGCGAAGCTGAAGCACTTTTGCCGCCGTTGTTGAATTTATTTGAGGAAGTCAAAGACGAGCCACGAAGCAAAAAATTAGAATTAATTTCAAAATTGCCGGGCTTTTATGTGCCGTTATATTTTCATGATGAGATTATCGAACGTCAAACGACAGAAAAATTTTTCACGCTTGATTCTATGATTGTCCCGAGCGTCAATATAGTTCACGATCGCGCAGCCGTTGAATTATTTCGTGGTTGCGGTCGCGGCTGTCGTTTCTGTCAAGCGGGAATGGTTGGCCGGCCGGTGCGTTCTCGAAAATTAGAAGAAGCTTCGGAATCCATTTTGAAAATCATAAACTCGACCGGCTGGGAAGAAATCGGCTTGTTGTCGCTCGCCTCGTGCGATTATTACGGAATCGAAAATTTAATTGACGAGTTATCACCGACGCTAAACGAACGACGCGCGAAATTAAGTTTGCCCAGTCTGCGAATGGACGGCTTCTCAATCGGACTCGCAGAAAAACTCGAAGGCTTGCGCTCGAAGCACGGCGGTATAACCTTCGCTCCCGAAGCCGGAACCCAAAGACTTCGCGACGTCATTAACAAAGGCATAAACGAAGACATGATTATAAAATGCCTAAATGAAATTTTTTCGCGCGGTTGGGAACGTGTGAAATTGTATTTTATGATGGGACTTCCGACAGAAACGGACGAAGATTTAGAAGCAATCGCCGAAATTTCTTATCGAACTTTGAAATTAGGCCGCGCCATGGGACGCAAGCGCGCTAGTGTCAGCGTCAGTGTGTCTGGATTCGTGCCGAAGGCCCACACGCCTTTTCAATGGGAACGTCAAAACACTATAGCCGAGTTACAAGAGAAAGGCCGTCGAATTAAATCACAAGTTCACGACCGCGCTTTATCAATCGCCTATCACGAACCGGAGCAGACTTTTTTAGAGGGCGTTCTCTCACGCGGCGACAAACGAACTTGCAACGTAATTCAAAGAGCATGGGAGACAGGCACGCGCTTCGACAGTTGGACAGAATATTTTAATTTACAAAGATGGCTTGATGCTTTTGAATTTTGCGGCCTTAATCCAGAAGATTTCACGCGAGAACGAAACGAAGATGAAAAACTTCCGTGGGATTTTATAAACGTCGGACTCACAAAAGAGTTTTTGCTTCGTGAACGTCATCGCGCTTATGAACAAAAACTTACGACAGATTGTTATTCAGGTTGCGCAGCTTGCGGGCTAGGGTGCGTCAAGAAAAACTAAAGCCGCCGAATTTTTTCTTGACATCAAAAGGCTTTTCGGGCGCGGTTATAAAAATTTGCCAGCCGGTCTTTTCAAGTTTTTTACGCGTCCATTCGCGGCCTTCAGAATCTAATTCCGCCGTCAAATCATCAAATAATAAAATCGGAGCGCGGTTTAATTTCAGCATAATTAATTTCCCCGCCGTGATTATTATATAAAGAATTAATCTGCGCTTCTGACCCCGGCTCAATCCTTCAGAGGCCGCTCTGTTGCCGTCGTTCAAAGTTATAGCTATCTCTTCGTAATTTGGACCGACTAACGGCCGCATAGCCTGACGTTCACGCACAAGACTTTCTTGTAACGATTGAAACAAAAATTTTTCACCGGAGACTTTCGGATTTACACGCGGGAGAAATTCCAGACGAAATTTATTTTGCCTCATGACTTTTGATAACATCATCACGACTTCTCGCCGCCGATCCATAATCCAGCCGCCAATGTTGCAAAATAATTCCGTCGTTGCCTCCGGAGATTTCCCCTGACGTAATAGCGCCGTTCGTGAACGCATTACGTATTTGAAATCCGCGAGCTTCTTCGCATATGGCGGGAACAAAATTGAACACAAGCGATCTATAAAAAGTCTTCGAGCTGCGGGAGAACCGTCGATTAAATTCACGCCGCCGGTTAAAAAAATCACTGATGGCACAGCGAGCCTTAAATCTGTGAACGAAATCGCTTTATCGTTTACGCGTAATGAAATTCGTGATGAGATATTCGCGGATACGGTGAAACTTTCTTCGCCGGAAAGCTCTGCAAAGGCCGCGGCTCGGAGTCCGGGGGCGTTCCATGAAGTTATATTTTGAGTTCGTGTGAATGACCCCCAACCGCATAAGACGCTCAAGGATTCGAGCAAATTTGTTTTCCCAGAACCGTTTGGGCCAAGTATCAAATTAATGCCCGGCTCCCATTCGATTTTGAGACCCGGGCCAGAAAAATTTCTGAAATTCTTTATTACACTGTAATTAAATCTCACTGTTGATAATTTTCGTCTTCGTGATTTTCGTTTTGAGGTTCGCCTTCAGAATTTTCCGGTGCAGCTTGCTGTTCATAATTTTCATTTTCGCTTTCCTGAACGTCCTCTGAAAATTCTTCTTGGTTCATCTCGTCTTCAGCGATCCTATCTTGAGCGCTAAGTCGTGCCGGCATTAGCATATAAAGAAAATCGTCGCTGTTGTTGCGTTTCATTCGTGCTTGACCTTCGTCGCCGCTGAACTCGATGTTGCTGTCGCCGTCGAGAATTTTGAGGCCGTCAAGGAAATATCCGACGTTGAAGCCAACTTGTAAATCTTTGCCGCCGACTTCCGCATTAATGACTTCGCTGGTTGTGCCTTTCTCTGGAGCACGAGCCGTAATTCTAACTTCGCCGCTGCTTAATAAAGACATTGCCATAATATGCGCGGGGGTTGTTCGGGCGATTATGTCAACTCTTTCAAGGACGGGAATTAATTCGCTGCTCTTGATTTTCATTGAAGTTTCTACGACATTATTTAAGATTCGTTCGTAGTTAGGGAAAGTTGCATCGATTAATCTGATTGAGAATTCGACGCCTTCGAGATTAAACCAAGCTGTCGAACCGTCCGCGAGAATTTTTACAGTTTTGTCGGCGTAGCTAGATGAAAGAGTTTTACCGAGGTCTTTAACGGCTTGCGCGGGCAGCAATAAATCATCGTCCTTGTTTATTCGTTCACAAAGCATTTGAGAGAGCGCTAAGCGTTTGCCGTCGGTCGAAATGACTTTCAGGTAGCCATCTCTAGTTCTGAATAAGCACGTGCCAATATACTTCGGGAAATCTTGCGGCTGTGAAGCTGCGCAGCCTCCTTCGTTAATCATTCGGCCCAAATCCGCACCAAGAATTTCACAAATATTTTCGGCGGCGCTGCTCTCTGGAATTTTGGGGAACTCCTCCGCGGTGATAGTTGCAAATCTAGTTTTACTCTTGCCGGCGTTTAATAGACCTCGCTCGGAGTTGACTTCCAAAATTAATTCATCAGCCACATATTTTTTCAACATGCTGCCCAGTAAGTTCGCAGGGACGACAGCGAAGCCAGGCTCAATGACATTAACTCCAATGGCGTCGCAGCGCACGGAAGTTTTTAAATCCGTAGCTTCGAGCGTAACTTGTCCACTCTCTGAAGCTGTTACTAAAATCCCGGCGACTGAATCTTTTGTCGAACGTGGATCAACAAATCTTTCAGCGATCTGCCAGGCTTTGAGAAAGTCCTGACGTTTTAATTCAAGTTTCATAAAAATTTTCCTTTCTTATATTCTTAAATCGTTTCTATTTTAAATCTACAGTGTCTTTATAAAACTTGTAAAGCACTCTGGAATATTTTGTCGGAATGACATCGGTTCGCCCGTCTCCGGGTGTTTGAAGCTCAATTGCCACGAATGCAGCATAACCCGGCCAAGGGTGTTTGATTCTTCCTGCGGTGCGCCGTACTGATTATCACCGACTAAAGGACAGCCAAGCGCGGAGAAGTGTACACGGATTTGATGAGTTCGGCCTGTGTAGAGTTTGAACTCGACGAGCGAAATATTATTTTTTGTCCAAAGAATTTTGTAACCGGTTAATGACGGTTTGCCGCCCGCTACGATAGCCATTTTCAAAAATTGCTGCGGGTCTCTGTCAATCGGGCCGGAGATTGTCGCTTCGCTTCGTTTCGGTTTGCCGTGAGCAAGAGCAATATAATTTTTGTCAATCTCACGGTCATGAAACATTCTTTGAAGTTCCTGTGTCGCCTTCTCCGTTCGCGCCACGACCAACAAGCCCGAAGTCCCTGAGTCTAATCTATGAACGATACCCGGCCGAAGCCACGCTGATAGCTCTTTCATCTCTGGA
>CAJORD010000144.1 GCA_905236605.1 uncultured Synergistales bacterium
ACTTAAATTTCTTCGTTGGGACGTCTTAACTTATACAACGCCTGGAGATTATACAGTTTATCCTTATATTTTGGTGTTAGGTGTGCCGCTCGTTGTATGTGCATTAATGGGACTGTTTAATGGCTTTCTTGTTGCTAAAGGCGGTATTCAGCCGATAATTGCGACTTTAATTTTAATGGTTTGCGGGCGCGGAGTGGCTCAAATTTTAACGGACGGCAAACAATTTACAACAGGATATTCGCTATTTAGAGTAATTGGTCAAGGAAGTTTCTTATATTTGCCGATGCCGATAATTATTACGATTATCGTAGTTTTAGCGGTTGCAATTTTCACACGAAAAACTGCTTTCGGTGCATTTGTTGAATCTGTTGGCGTCAATCCTAGTGCTAGCAAACTCTCTGGTATAAAGGCCGCTAATGTCATATTAATTGTATTTATGATTACAGGCTTGTTATCTGGAATTGCGGGGCTAATTTACTCAAGCCGCATAATGTCCAACGACTCGAATAATGCTGGATTAAATTTCGAAATGGACGCTATATTAGCCGTAGTCATAGGCGGCACGAACATGTCCGGCGGAAAATTCAGCCTCGCGGGTACGGTTGTTGGGTCTTTAATCATTCGCACGATTGTAACGTTTGTATATTATTTTGGTATCGTCGCAGAAGCTACGATGGCATTCAAAGCGCTGATTATAGCTGTAGTTATTGTTTTACAGTCCGAGCCTGTGCGAAAATATTTTGCCAAACGCGCGGCACTGCGTCAGGGAGGTGCAAGAGCATGAGCAACAAGCAAAATTTATTTACACGCCTCACAAATCCAAAATACATAATGGTATATGCGACCATTGGAATATTTTTTATAATCTATGCTCTTGGCGGCGTTCTTTATGGCGACAAGGGTTTCCTTACGGTCAGAACGTTTGTGAATCTCTTCATTGACAATGCTTACTTTGGAATTTCGGCCGTAGGAATGACAATGGTATTAATAACCGGCGGCATAGATCTTTCCGTAGGTGCTGTTGCCTCCTTAACCGGCATGTTCATAGCTTACGGAACGTCGGTGCTTAATCTCCACCCTCTAACTTGTATAGCTGCAGCGTTGGTTATGGGCGTCGGACTCGGTCTTCTCATGGGTTGGGTTATTCATTATCTCAATGTTCCTGCGTTTATTACAACTTTGACGGGAATGTTTTTAGCGCGTGGTGTGTGTTCATTGATAAGCCGCGAATCTATTGACATTCATCACCCGATGATAGATGCGCTTGCCGGCTGGAAAATTTATTTAATGAAATATGCTGATGGCCGTTGGATAAAAATTAAACCAATCGCATTTATAAATTTCAATGTAATTTTGTTTTTAGTAATGATAATCATAGGCGCGTTTATCCTGCAACGGACCCGCTTCGGGCGAAACATCTACGCTATCGGCGGCAATGAACAATCCGCGGCATTAATGGGACTTCCAGTCGGACGCACAAAAATTTTAGTATATGGCTTCAATGGCTTATGCTCCGTTCTTGCTGGGATCTCTTACGCGCTCTACGTTAAGAGCGGCTGGAATTTGTCGCTTCAAGGCGGTGAACTTGAAGTCATAACCTGCGCCGTAATTGGTGGTACGTTATTAACCGGCGGTGTCGGCTATATGGCGGGAACCTTGTTCGGTGTTCTGTTAAAGTCCGTTATCCCTGCGCTAATTACTTTCAACGGCAATTTGCTATCATGGTGGGGCAAAATTGCGACCGGACTTTTACTTTTGCTCTTCATCTGCATACAAAGATTTGTCGTAACTACATCGGACAGAAAACAAAAATAAATCTCAAACCTAACTCCTCACTCTTAAATAAAGGAGAATTATATTTTGATTTATCCTGTAAATATAAAAAATTATTCTGACCTCCTCGCAGTCTGCAACAAGATTCAAACAGATCCGCGAGCTTTCGCTTATCTTTCTCCAAAATTCAATGTCTTACATTTTTATGGCGAACATGTTGACTACAGAGCAGCAGCTTTCTTGAAGCAGGAATTATTAGCGCGAGGCGGCGACACCGTTGTTACAAAGCACGTTATCGACGGCAAAACAGATTTTAGCGACGTCTTACTAATGGGCACACCTTCGCAATTAAAAAGCCTCATTGAAAAATTAAAATCTATGGACTGTTGGGGCTTAAAGCAGTTACGTGAAGAATTTTCGCGCGCATTCGCAAATTTTTTTGTTACAAGTTGGAGCGTCGGTGAAAAATTAAAATTGGATAATGATACAAAATTGATGGCAATCATAAATCTAACGCCCGATTCTTTTCATGAGGCAAGCCGCGTAAAAGAGAATGACGTTTTATCAACTGCCGAAAAATTTTTAGAGCAAGGCGCAGAAATTTTGGATATTGGAGCAGAATCCACTCGCCCGGGCTTTGAACCCGTCGAAGCTCAAGAAGAAATCGCGCGATTAATTCCCGCTTTGAAAATTTTGCGTCGTGAATTTCCAAAAGTTGTAATTTCTGTTGACACTTACAAATCTGAAACAGCGCGCGCGGCCGTTGACGAAGGAGCCGACATCATAAACGACATCAGCGGTTTTGAGCTCGATACAAAAATGCTTGAGTTAATTTCAAAAATTGGCGTGCCGTATGTGTTGTCTCATTTTCAAAAAGAGCCTTGCGAAAACATTTTAAGCTCTATGCTTAAATACTTCGATACAAAAATTACAACTCTTTGCGAAGTTGGATTCAAACGCGAAAATTTAATTTTGGATCCGGGCTTAGGCTTTGGGAAAACACTTGAAGACAATTTTACAATTTTGAAAAATCTCGAAGCTCTGAAAATTTTTGGACTTCCAATTTTAGTTGGACATTCGCGAAAAAGATTCACAGGGAAAAATTTGTTCGCTACGGTCGCGCTATCGGGGTTGCTGTACGGACGGGCAAATATTTTGCGCGTTCATGACGTCGAAGAAAATTTGAAAGCTATCGAAATGGCAAAAAATTTACGCTAAAAAAATTGGGGCCTTTAGCCCCTTTTTATTCTTCGTTGTGTGCTTCAATTTCCTTTTTCAAAATCCACTGTCCCCAATCGAAATGAATTAGACCGCTCACGATATACATCGCAAACAAAAATAGCGGCGCGGTACTCTTCAAAAAGATAAATGACAGCGCAAATAATGAGAACAGAGCAAGGCACTTGGCCGGGTCAGCGGTCTTCTTCGTTAATTTTTTCATGTTCGCGTATGGAATGCTCGAAATCATGAGGCCGCCGACGCTCAACAAAATCGCTGCCATTATCACCGGCGGAATTTTTGAATCTAATCTCGCAATCACGAATGACGCAACAAACAAGCCGCCCGCGGGACATGGCAAGCCCTGAAACGGTCCTGGAACGTGAACAATATTAAATCTTGCAAGTCGCAGCGCCACGCACAATGCAAAGAAGCACGCTGAAACCGCGCCTACAAGATTCAAACTTCGGACAGAAACTTCATAAAGCAAAATCGCCGGCGCTACTCCGAAGCTCACGAGGTCAGCAAGGCTATCGAACTCAAGTCCGAACTGCGAGCCGCCGCCGAGCATTCTCGCGACTTTGCCATCAAAGCCATCGAATAAAACCGCAAAGAAAATTAACCATGCCGCGAAAACATATTTTTCGTTCAGAACCATCATCAAAGAAAACAAACCGCATAATAAATTTCCGCTTGTTACCATGTTGGGGGCAATGTGGCGAAACTGCAAGGGCGTTTTCCCTCCTGTCTTTCCCATTTTCCTACGAATCCTCAAAAAATTTCTCAATCTCTAATCACTCCTATACATGAAAGTCCGGCTTTTACATTGTCGCCAAGTTCAACCTTTAATACTGTAACATCTGGCAGATATAAATCAACCCTTGAACCAAGTTTTATCATTCCGCAGCGCTCGCCCGCTTCAAGAACGTCCCCACGATGAAGCCTGCAAACGATTCGACGCGCTACAAGTCCGGCTATTTGCGTCATCATGACCGCGCCCCATTGAGTCGAAAGGCCGATGAAATTTCTTTCGTTAATTTCCGAAGCCTTCGGAGCAAACGCCGCTAATTTTTTTCCGGGAATGTATTCAAGAAAATCTACTCGCCCTGTGCATGGTGCGCGATTAACATGAACGCTGAAGACATTCATAAAAATCCCGACTTTTATACATCTGCCCGTGAACGGGTGCGACGCTGTAGAAATCTCTACGACTTTGCCGTCAGCCGGCGAATAAAAATATCCGTCTTTATAATCTGTCTTTCGTTCAGGGTCTCGGAAGAACCAAACGACCAACAATGTCAGAGCGAGCATTATCGCCGCCGGTATCCATGCAATAAACGCAAAGGCCCCCGTTGCGAGAGCCATATAAGCTATAGTAGCTACTCCGTCTTTAGCTATTTTCATTTTCGTTTTCTTCTTCAAAATCTTCAAATGGAATGTTGCCGGTTTCGCCGGTGTCATCGCTGCCGCGAACGACGCTGCAATCTGCCACGGTGTCGCCTTCATCAAGTCGAAGTACTTTGCTACCCTGCGCTTGTCGTCTTAAAGTCGAAATTTCTGAAGCAGAAACTCGAATCGTGCGGCCCTTTGACGTTATTACAATTATGTCATCATTTTCGTGTAATGCCAAACTCGCTGAAAGACTTCCGGTTTTGTCGCTCAAGTCCATTATGAAAACTCCGACGCCAGCGCGGTGGTGCGTTGAAAATTCGGAGAAGTCCGTTCGCTTGCCGATTCCGTTTTCGCTTAAAACAAAAATTTTTCGACTGTCATCGACGACATCGCAGCTTAAAACGCGATCGCCTTTCTTTAATCTCATGGCATTGACGCCTCTCGCGCTTCTGCTTAACTGCCTGAACTCTGTTTCCGAAACTCGAAGGGCCTGCGCTTCCTTACTAATTAATAATAAATCGCTATCGCCCGTCGTCAGACATATCTGCGCTATCTCGTCGCCTTCGTCAAGGCTCATAATTCGGCGCGGCCTGTTTGAAGAGTCAAGAGTTTCCATTGCAACGCGTTTGGCAATTCCAAGGCGCGTAATGAAGAATGCAAATTTCCAACTTCCCTGATCTTCGCCGGCAATGTTCACAATTTTTTCATTTTCGAGCAGAGGCAAAAATTTTGAAACAGGTTTGCCCTTGCCTGATTTCGTTTCTGTGATTTCGTAGCCTTTAACAGACATCATGCGGCCAAGATTCGTGAAAAAGAAAATTTGTCGGTGAGTGTGAGTTACGCAAAGCAATTCGATGCTGTCATCTTCGCGAACGCCCGAGCCTTTTCGCCCTTTGCCTCCACGCGATTGAGTTTTGTAAAGCTCCAGCGGAAGACGTTTTATAAATCCGTCCTTGGAAATTGTGATTACGATGTCTTCTTCTTGAATAAAAGCTTCGTCGGGCATATCTTCAAGTTCTTCGGTGATTTCTGTGCGGCGTTTGTCGCCGAAACGCGAGGCGAGTTCTTTTAATTCGTCCCTGATTACACCGTCGAGAACTTTTTTATCGGCCAAAATATTTTGATAAGAGGCAATGTCCGTGAGTAATTTTTTCTGTTCATCATCGAGGCGTCCGCGTTCAAGACCGGTAAGACGCTGTAGCCTCATGTCTAAAATTGCCTGCGCTTGGCCGTCGGAAAATCCTAAATCGACTTGCAAGGCGACTTTTGCTTCTGGAGCTGAATTATTTGCGCGAATAATTTTTATAACGGCTTCGATATTTTCAAGAGCCTTTTTCAAACCTTCGATTATGTGTTCACGCGCTTGAGCTTGTTTTAATCTGTATTCAGTTCTGCGTCGAACGACTTCGCGGCGATAATTCAAATACAATCCCAACATCTGATTAATATTCAAAATCACCGGGTGCTTATCGACAAGTGCGAGATTAATCACGCCGAACGTAGATTGAAGTTGCGTTCGTTTATAAAGTTGTCGAGTAATAAAATCTGCGTCCGCGTCGCGCTGAAGTTCGATAACGATTCTAAGACCGTCTCTGTCGGACTCGTCGCGAATTTCTGAAACGCCTTCGATTTCTTTATTTTGAACCGCCTGAACCATTGCTTCAAGCAACATTGTTTTATTAACGGCGTAAGGGATTTCAGTGATGATTATGCTTTGACGGCCGCGTTTTGATTCTTCGATGTGAGTTTTTCCGCGCACGATAATTTTTCCGCGTCCCGTCGAATACGCTTCAATAATTCCAGAACGCCCTGCGATTTCGCCGCCTGTCGGGAAGTCCGGGCCGGGCAAGTGCGCCATTATATCTTTTAATTCGGCCTGCTCGGGTTCGATTTCGTTTTCAATCAGCCAGCATAAGACATCAACAACTTCACGCAAATTATGAGGCGGGATATTAGTTGCCATGCCGACTGCGATACCCGTTGAACCATTCACAAGCAAATTCGGCATTATACATGGCAATGTCATTGGCTCTTTCAAAGATTCATCGAAATTCATTGCCCAGTCGATTGTGTCTTCGTCAATGTTCGAGAGCATGAGCTCGCCGAGCCAGCTTAATCGCGCTTCTGTGTAACGCATGGCCGCCGCACTGTCGCCATCAACAGAACCGAAGTTGCCTTGACCGTCAACAAGCGGGTAACGAAGATTCCAATTTTGCGCAAGCCTGACCATCGTGTCATAAATCGCGCTGTCGCCGTGCGGGTGATACTTACCCATCGTTTCTCCAACGATACGCGCGGATTTTTTATAAGCAGTGTTATGTTTCAAACCTAGTTCGGACATTGCGAAGAGTACACGGCGTTGAACGGGTTTAAGTCCGTCCCGTGCGTCAGGCAAAGCGCGTCCGACGATGACGCTCATAGCGTAATTGAGGTAACTGGTTTTGATTTCTCCTACGAGTGGAAGGGTTAATATACGTCCCTCACTCTCGTTAAAACTTTTTTCAGGCATAAAAAATTTTTGTCTCCTCTCTTTTTGTTGCTTAAATTGTATCATTTTTAGAGGAAGCCCGCGCCCAGCGAGTGAAGAAAATTTTGATAGCTAAACTCGTGTGTTAAAATATCGCGAAAAATTTACGGAGGAGTGATTTCTGAATGTCCGCAAGAGTTTTGATTTTTTTGATAGCGTTGCTCGATTTTGTTATACAACTTGTAAAAACTTATTTATCTGATCTTCAAATTAAAAAGCCGTTGCCCGCGGAAGTTGCTGATATTTATGAGCCAGAACGTTATCAAGAATATTTGAATTATAGAATGGATAATCGAAAATGCGGTTTATTTTTCACTGGGATCAGTTTGCCGCTTATGACGCTGTTAATCTTTTCTGAAATCTTTAACGCGATTGAAAAATTTGCCGGCCATAATCCATACTATATTTTTATAATTACACTTTTAATTTTTTATGGTATCGAAATTTTTATAAGCATCGTGGAAGATTATTACGACACTTTTTTCATTGAAGAGAAATACGGCTTAAACAAGCAAAGCAAAAAAGATTTCGCTAAAGATACAATTCTCGATATTGCACAGTCGCTTTTATTATTAATCTGCTTCGGTTTGTTTATTACGTTTGTAGGCGAACGCATTCCAACTTGGACGAAAGATTTTACAATTTCATTTTGGAAAGCTCTCTTGTTGGGTGTAACGATTATATTTTCTCTTCTGTGTGTAGTATTTGCCGGTGCGCTGCTGTCGCTTTTAGTTTTAAGATTGCAATACAAATTTACACCGCTCCCTGACGGACAACTGAAAGATAAAATTATGGCACTGCAGGAAAGTTCAAAAAAGAAAGTAAAACACCTGTACGTCTATGACGAATCTAAAAAGACAACAAGCAAAAATGCCTCTCTATTACGAATATTTTGGTATCGTGCATTTTTTATCGCGGATAATTTTGTAAATGAAAACTCTGAGGACGAATTATTAGCCGTCATCAGCCACGAAATCGGACATTTGAAACACAAAAAAAATTTATTAAATTACATCAACTATCTTCAAATTGTATTATTAGCCGCCGTTATAGTGTCTGTGATTTCGCGACCGGAGATAATTTTTCAAGTTAATAAATGGATTCGCGCTTCGTTTAACATCACCGTAAATAATTATTTGGTGTGGGTCGCTGTTATCTCGAGCATGTTCACGCCGATTTTTGACATTAGCGAAATTTTTAATAATTATCGTTCGCGCCAAGAAGAACACGAAGCAGACCGTGAAGCCGTCAAGAATGGCTACGGAGATGCGCTCATCGCGACATTCAAACGAATGGGCAGCGATGAATTAATCAACGTGAATCCGCACCCGGTTATAGAATTTCTGGATTACGATCACCCCGGAATGTATCAGCGTATTCGCGCCATAAAACAAGCTCAGTAATAAGCAATTTTATCTGCTAACATTTTTAAGATAAATTCAAAATTTAGCTGGAAAGTTCTTGCGATTAGATGTTAAAGTTTTCAGAATCTTTTTTAGCTTGACATTCGAGAAATTAAAATGTATCTTTAATACAATGTTAGCTGCAATGTGCAGCAACAAGGAAATATTTTTTTTAATTTATCAGGAGGCTTTTTTATGGCACAGGGTACCGTAAAGTGGTTTAACGAAAGCAAAGGCTACGGCTTCATCACAGTTGACGACG
>CAJORD010000145.1 GCA_905236605.1 uncultured Synergistales bacterium
CTCCGTCGCGTGCTAAGTTGCCCAACATCATCGGCGGCACGTCTTTGCAAATCGGCTCTTTGTGAGCTTCGATAAAGACATTCGGCGCGGGCTTGAGATAAAAATTTATATTCTCGACAAGCTTCAAGCCTTCGGGCGTGTAGAGTTTTCTAAGTTTAGGCGGGTTCGTACTGAAACCGATAACGACGCAATGAACATGAGCCATTAAATCTTTTAATTCGCTGTCCCACACGAAGGACTGATAAGCAAAATCTATTTCAATTTTCCAATGTTCATGAAGATATTTGAAAATCGCGGCTACTTGTTCACCCTGCGTTATCGAGTTCGTAGCTACGAAGGCGGCCTTTGTGTTTTTATCCTGCAAATATTCCGACGCAACCCTGAACCAGCAGGCGACATAATCGACTTTTCCAGAGCCTAATAATTCTCTAACGTCTTTTTTTTGGCCTTTATCTTGCTGCGAATAACCTAAGAACGGCGGATTGCCCATTATATAAAGCATGTCGTCATGATGAATTTTCCAGCCCGGCAAGCCCCAAGCGAGGCCCTCTAATTTGTCCATTGCGCTGCCGTGTTTAATATGATTGTAATCTTTCAGCGGCAGGGGAGCTTCGCTTGTGAAATCGCGCGCGGCTTTCCACATTTGATTGTCGGCTATCCATAGCGCGGTGCGGGCGACAGCGACGGCGAAATCGTTTGATTCAATACCGTGAAATTGCGAGATTGAGACTTTAATTTCTAATTTTTCTTTCAAGTCCGGCTGTTTTGAAAGCTCACTTAAAATTTTATTTTCTAGTGTACGCAGCGACTTAAACGACTCCGTTAAAAAATTTCCAGAACCGCAGGCCGGGTCTAAAAATTTCAGCGCGGCTAATTTATTTTGGAACGCAAGCAAATTTTGAATCCGCTCTTGGCCTTTAGACATTGCGAAAATATTTTCGAGCTCGATTTTCAAGTCGTTAAGAAACAACGGGTCAATGACTTTGTGAATATTTTCAACGGTTGTGTAGTGCATACCGCCGGATTCTCGCTCTTCATCGCTAAGGACTCTTTCAAAAATTGCGCCAAAAATTGGAGGATTGATGCCGCTCCAGTCGAAGCCTTCGGACATTTCGCGCAAAATAATTTCGAGAGGTTCGCCGCCAAGCTGAGGGATTTCGATTTTCTTTTTGTCTATGTCAGCGAACAGACCGCCATTGACGTAGGGAAAATTTTTTTCATCTTCTTCAAGATAAGGATCGCGGTCTTCGATTTTAGTGTTAAGAATCTCGAATAATTTTATAAGAGCGTCGCGCGCGGTATTCTCACGGGCTTTAAGATAGTCGTGAAATTGAGCTTTTTCAAATAATCCGGAGTCCTCGGCGTAAAGCAAAAAGACTATCCGCACGCATAAAACTGTTAAATCGCGCTTCTGTCTTTTGAAAGTGTTTTCGTCGCTAGAAATTTTGTAACGAGTTTCGAGACTTTTTTTTAATTTTCTGACGAGCTTGCCGCCTTCGATAGAAATTTTTTCTTCTTGAATGTCTTTCGGAGTTGGGCCGCCCGGGTCGATGAGAAATAAAAATTTTCGCCATTCGCTCTCAAGATTTTCGAGTTTAATAATTTCCGGCGGAGCTTTCGGGTGTTCCATATCGTGAACTTGAAACTCTTGAAAGTTGCAAGAGATAATCCAGCGCGCATGTTCAGAATCTGGTAGCCAGTCTGAATAGCGTTTAGCTTGTTCAAATGGCGTTAAAAAAGTTTCGTCGGACTGTTTCGCGGGCTTATCAAGATTTATATCGAGGCTTTTCTGTTCGATAATTACGCGAGTTTTTGGGATATAAGCGTCAATGAAGCTTGTGTGATCGAGCGAGACGCGTTTTTCAAATTCAATAATTTTAGTCGGCTCTTCAATTTTTAAAACTTCGTGAAGAAGTTCGAGCCAAAATTTTTGAGTGTCGCTCTTCTCATCGCCTTTGTTAAGCCAGTGTTCAATAAAATTTTTCACTTTTGAAACTCCCTAATTTGCCGCTGCAAGTTGTCCGCAAGCCGCCATAATATCCGTGCCGCGCTCTTTGCGAAGCTCAAATTCAATTTTTAATTCGGTTAAAGCTTTGCAAAAATCTTTAATTCGCGATTC
>CAJORD010000146.1 GCA_905236605.1 uncultured Synergistales bacterium
ACTGATACAAAGGATTTGCTAAAATCACCTGAAGAAGAAACAATCGGAAATTATGACGTAGAGGAGGTAGTTACACAATGAGTGTAGCTGTATTATTCGTTAGCTTTTTGATTTTTCTATTTGTTGGCTTCCCTGTTGCTTACTGCCTCGGCGTTTCAAGTTTACTCTATTTCATCTTAGAGAACATGCCGCTTGTAACGTTTGCACAGAGATTTTTCTCGGGATTGGATAGTTTTACGCTGCTTTGTATACCCGGCTTTATGTTAGCAGGAAACCTTATGAACACCGGTGGCATTACTTATCAAATTGTAAGATTTTGCGACAAAGTAATTGGACATATTCGCGGTGGTCTTGGTCTTGCAAACATAGGTGCTTCAATGATTTTCGCGGGAGTTTCAGGTACAGCAGCAGCCGACGCAGCTTCGCTCGGTGGAATTTTAATTCCTGCAATGGTTAAAGACGGTTACGATGCTGATTATTCCGTTGCTGTTACTGCGGCTAGCTCGTGTATCGGGCCTATTATTCCTCCTTCTGTACCAATGATAATGGCAGGCACGCTAACTGGAATTTCAGTATCTAAAATGTTTGTAGCTGGAGTAATTCCGGGAATTTTAATGGGCGTTGGAATGATGATTGTAGCTTGGGTTATCTCTGTTAAACGCAATTATCCTAAAAATGAAAAGCGTGCAACTTTACGCGAAATTATTTCCAGTGGTCGCGAAGCATTTTGGGCATTACTAATGATGGTGATAATCCTTGCGGGTATCTTAACAGGAATCGTTACGCCGACTGAAGCCAGTATCATAGCCGTGCTTTATGCTCTGTTCGTTGGATTTTTCATTTACAAAGAACTTAGTATCAAATCCGCGCTCGCTGTAATTCGTGATTCAATGGTAGGAGCAGCCAGTATCATGGTTCTTGTAGGTTTTGCAAACGTCTTCGCTTATGTTCTTACTAAAGAGCAAATTCCAACGATGATTGCAAATTGGATTCTTTCAGTAACGCAAAATAAATTTGTAATTTTGTTAATCATAAACATCTTTTTGCTGTTCGTAGGCTGCTTCATGGAGACAATCGCCGCACTTACAATTTTATTCCCGGTCTTACTTCCTGTTGTAACATCAATCGGCGTAAGTCCTATTCAATTTGGTGTAATGTGCGTGCTTAATCTTGTAATCGGCTTAACTACACCGCCCGTTGGTGTGTGCTTGTTTATCACGTCTTCAATCGGAAAAATTTCAATCGCGCAGGGTACAAAAGCGATAATACCATTTTTAATTTGTAATTTTGCGGTGTTGTTGCTTGTAACGTATGTCCCGCCTGTTACATTGTGGCTAGTTGGCCTGTTATACGGAATTTAGGAGGTAATTTTAATGAAAGCAATACAAATTGTAAAACCTAACGAGCTCAAAATTATCGACATGCCCAAGCCTGAAATAAATGAGCATGATAACGTTCTTGTAAAGATAAAAGCTTCGGGAATCTGCGGTTCTGACGTTGGAATTTATCACGGCACAAACGCCGCCGCAACTTATCCAAGAGTAATCGGGCATGAAATTGTAGGTGAAATTGTAGAAGTTGGCTCAAACGTCAAGACCAGAAAAGTCGGTGAACGCGTGATTATTGACCAAGTTACAGCTTGTGGACATTGCTACGCTTGCAGAAAATCTCGTCCAAACGTTTGCCATAATTTACAAGTTCGCGGCGTTCATATTGATGGCGGCTATCGCGAGTTCATGGCAGTCCCTGAGAGCGATTGCTACGTCATTCCGGATTTCCTTGAATACAAAGATGCAGTTATGATTGAGCCTACTACAATCGCTGTTCAGGCTTGCTCACGTGCTCAACTTGAAAGCGAAGATGACGTCATGATAATCGGTGCTGGCGCGCTCGGAAGCAGTCTTTTACGAATAGTGAAACTGTTTAATCCACATAGTATAATCATGGCGGACATCGACGACGCAAAACTTGATGAGGCTCTTAAAAACGGCGCTACAGCTAAGATTAACTCAAAGAGTGAAGACCTAATAACACGCGCTAAAGAGCTAACCGGTGGTTATGGCCCAACCGTTACAATTGATGCTGCATGTGTCAAAGGAAGCCTGTTGAACGCCTGCAAAGCTGCCGGCAACGCCACTCGCGTTATTACAATGGGATTTAGCATTGCGCCGGACGAAATTAATCAATTTGTAATTACCTCGAAAGAACTCGATATCCGCGGATCAAGGCTTCAAAATAGAAAGTTCGGCGAGGTCATCAAACTTGTAAACGAGCACAAAGTAAATCTTCAAGGCGCTGTGTCTCACACGTTCCCATTCTTGGAAGCTCAAGAGGCTTTCGATTTCGTTGATAGCCGCGATCCTTCAATTAGAAAAATTTCTTTGATGTTCGACTAATTTACAAAATACAACTTTCAAAAAGCGTCTCTCGATTGTATTTCGGGAAACGCTTTATTTTATTCTAATGATTACGCTACAACAGCTTTATTATGCTACAAAAATCTCTGAAGTAGGCTCGATTAACAAGGCTTCAGAATTGCTTTATATTTCTCAACCGTCCTTAACAACTTCTGTTCAGGAAGTTGAAAAAGAATTAGGCTTCAAAATTTTTCACCGAAGCGGCCGCGGTGTTACTTTAACGCCTGAAGGAGCTGAATTTATCTTATACGCTCGTCAAGTGATTAATCAATATGAACAACTGATTGAACGTTTCGGAAAATCCAAAAATATAAAAAGAAAATTCGGCGTGTCGTGTCAACATTATTCTTTTGCCGTCAAAGCGTTCGTCGAGCTTGTGAAAGAGTATGACACTCTTCAATATGATTTTGCAATTCGTGAAACACAAACTAAAGATGTAATTTACGACGTTGCAAATTTGCGCAGCGAAATTGGAATTTTATATATGAGTGATTTCAATCGTTCAGCGATAAACAAGCTCCTGCGAACGTCCGCGCTTCAATTTCATCATCTTATCGAATGCAAAGCCTATGTTTACTTATGGTCAGGGCACCCGCTTGCAAAAAATTCTTCGATCACGTTTGAAGAGTTGCGCGACTATCCTTGCCTCTCATTTGAACAAGGCGACGTAGCCTCTTTCTATTATGCCGAAGAAATTTTAAGCACCCGCGAATACTCTCGCACAATCAAAGCCAACGACCGGGCCACAATGTTAAATCTTATGATCGGTTTGAACGGTTACACGCTTTGTTCAGGGATAATCAGCGAGGAACTTAACGGAACTGATTTCTTGGCCGTGCCCTTCGACGCTGGGTCCGTGAACGAAAGCAGCGTTATGGAAATTGGATACATCACGAAGGCAAACACGATTTTAAGCAGCATTGGCGATTTATATATAAGAAAGATTAAAGAATATCTTAATAATTAGAGTTTGAAGCTATAGGGAAACATTAATAAGCTGTATTAGACAAAAAATTTGATTTCAATAAAATATGCGGAAATTAAAATTTGAGGTGAGTTAATTGTCTAATACAGATACAAAAAAATTTCGTCTTAGCTCTCTTTGGAGTTCAGAAGACGCTCTGGCTAATTGGATCGGATTTTTAATAATTGCCATTGGAGCTTACAGCGTTTTAAGCGGTGAGTTTGATTTCAGCGCCGCAACTTTTTCAACGTGGGGCAACGGGAAAAATTTTTCTGAACAGTTAAACGCAGGTTTGTTCGCAAAATTAATTAGAACGTATTTCGTTCTTGGCTTTCTGTTCATGGTCGGCACGATATTAAAAAAAGAAAGCCAGTTCAAATTTTTAATCGCGTTCACTGCGTTATTCGTTCTTGCGATATTGGTCCGTGTTATAAGTGCCGAATACACTTTTAACAGGTATCTTGAGTGGGCTTTCTTTGCTTTAATTCTGGGATTAATTATATTATATCAAATACAATCGGGGTCCCGTCATGGCTGAAGCCCGCCGTTCAGACAGAATATTATATTAAAACTGGACTTGTAATAATGGGTTTCTCCGTTCTGTTCTCGAACATAATAAATTTTGGTCTCTATGGCCTTGGTATAGCTTGGATCGTAACGCCGATCGTAATTCTTTTTATGTGGTGGTTAGGCGTCAAAGTTCTTAAAATCAACAACAAGCCTTTTGTAATCACAATCGCGACGGCTACGAGCGTCTGCGGAACAAGTGCGGCTATTGCATCTGCGGCGGCGTCGAAGGCAAAGAAAGAAGATTTATCGCTCGCGGTTTCAATTTCAATAATTTTCACGGTCATCATGATGGTGTTTGAGCCTATTATCATTCGTGCGCTTGGCATTAACGAACTCATGGGCGGAGCTTTAATCGGCGGCACAGTTGATTCAACCGGAGCCGTAACTGTCGCAGGCACGGCGCTAGGCAAACTTGCTCAAACGTCGGCGGTACTTGTGAAATCGATTCAAAATATTTTAATCGGATTCATAGCGTTCGCGGTCGCGGTCTTCTTTGCAACAAAAGTTGAAAGAACTTCATCTAACAACGAAGTTACAGCGGCTGATATTTGGTACAGACTTCCAAAATTTATTCTTGGATTTTTTGCGGCCTCTTTGATTGCGTCGTTCGTGTTTCTTCCGTTAGTAGGCAAAGCTAACGTTAGCGCGATTAACAAAGTTTTAGATCAGTATAAAAATTGGGCATTCGTTCTCGCGTTCACAAGTATCGGACTCGAAACAAACTTCAGAGAATTAAAAGGCGCGCTCGCTTCTGGTAAAGCTCTGACGCTTTATATAATCGGTCAGTTGTTTAACATCGTTTTGACGTTCGCGGCGGTGTATCTTCTTTTATCAGGAAAATTTTTCCCGATCCCAAATCTTGCGCTTTAATCATGAGCAAAAAAATTTTTATTTTTACGGCGGCGATTGTTCTAGCAGTTGCCGCTTATATAATGATAAACGCTCTTGGCCTTGATGATTCTCTTGACTTCGGGGCGGGCGCTTATTATTACGCGGATATGCCGGGCTTTGAAAAATGGTTCGATAAAAATTTTTATGTTTCACAAGTTCCGGCTTGGCTAATTATGATTTTATTTTTTGCGTGGGGAGCAGTCGTTTATAAATTTTGGCTTCTCATCGACAGCGAGAAAGATTAATTAAGGAGAAAATTACAATGGCTTTTACGAACGAACAACTTGAACGCTATTCGCGCCACATAATTTTGAAAGAAATCGGCGTCAAAGGTCAAAAAAAATTATTGAACGCAAAAATTTTGATTATCGGCGCTGGCGGGCTTGGTTCGCCGGCGGCTCTATATCTTGCTGCTGCGGGAGCCGGGACTATTGGAATCGTTGACGCTGATAAAGTCGATCTCTCAAATCTTCAACGACAAATTATTCACGCTACAAACGACCTCGGAAAATTCAAAGCTGACTCCGCTAAAGAATCAATGGAAAATATTAATCCTGATGTTAAAGTCGTCGCTCATCATGAGTTCGTAAACAGTAAAAATATTTTAGAGTTAATTCGCGATTATGATTTTATTCTCGACTGCACGGACAATTTTCCCGCAAAATTTTTAATCAATGACGCTTGCGTAATTTCAAAGAAGCCTTTCTCACACGCCGGGATTATTCGCTTTCAAGGTCAGTTAATGACGATTATCCCCGGCGAAAGTCCGTGTTACAGGTGTGTTTTTAAGGAAATGCCCCCGAAGGACGCTATCCCGACTTGCAGACAAGCCGGAATAATTGGCGCTGTCCCCGGGGTGATTGGTTCTCTTCAGGCTCTCGAAGCAATCAAGTTTATAACGGGCGCAGGAAAATTATTAACGGGAAGCCTTTTGACGTTTGACGCACTCGAAATGGATTTTCATAAAGTCAAACTCCCGAAACGAAATCATAACTGCGCGATCTGTGGCGACAATCCGACAATCACAGAACTATTTGACTACGAGCAGCCCGCTTGCGATTTATAAAAGAAATTTTTATGTTTTATTAGGAGAGTGATTTTTTATGGCGGCAATAGATTATGCAACTTTGAAAAAAGGCGGCTTTATGCGTCAGAAACAAAAAGGATTTTTTTCGCTGCGGCTTGGAGTTGTAGGCGGTCAAGTAACGTCTGAACAGCTTAACGC
>CAJORD010000147.1 GCA_905236605.1 uncultured Synergistales bacterium
AGATTCAGGATAAAATACGACAAAAGTGTTGTTATTGTAAAACAGTCCGTAGCCACCATTTGGTCCAATTAAATGTTCTGTGATGCGTCCATTCGATTCTATGTCATAAACATCGAACAAAATTAACTTTCGGTTTTGGGTAAACTTTGCATCAAGTTCTCTCGCTGAACTGATTTTAAAAACTACTTTTGAATTATCATCACGCTCTACCCAAATGGGAAAATCGGGATCACCATTCCAATACGCTATCTCAACAGTTGCGGCATTTGTGAAATTAAAAAACCCGATCGTCACGAAAAAAATAATCGCCGACAAAAATTTTCTCATAACGTAACCCTCTTTTCACATAAAAAATTATTTTAAATCAGCTGTCTTGATTTCTCTCTTTGGCGGCTCTATAAACTTCTTGAGCTCTTCCACTTGAAGCAAGATAACCTTCATCAATTGTTCCGCCTTTTCCCACAAGTTGATAAAACATAGTACCGTTGTATGGGAAATAAATGTACTGAATCATGTCCACTGCTCTGCCACCTCTAATACCGGTCAGCCACACATAATAATATCCGTTGAAATCAATACGGCGCATCTTTGTAATGTAATACTCAACTCCGTTACTGGTGAAAACATAGACATCCGTTGCCCCCGCTTCGTTCATTTCGGTGAACAGACTTCCCGCAGTCATACAAAGCGTGAAAACCATAACCGTCAAAAATTTTTTTAACATCATATAAACCTCCCTACATGGTTCATGATGTTCTTGCAAATATGTTATTCACTATTTCGTTCGTGTATTGCTCGAGCATATAGATATTTCGATTATTTTTTGGTACATATGGAAATCCTCCATTATCACCCTTGCGATATTCAAAAAGGAAATTTGATTCCTCCTCATCCATTCCCAGAGCTTTACAAATTTGCATGGCTACTTTGCGATAATTTGAAGTACTCGCATTATTCGGACTTATTATAATATCATTGATATAACCCGCATCGTTTACATAAAAGGCTACCAGAATGTTGTTATCAAAATTTACGCTATAAATATACGGAACAGTTCTAAAGCCCATGACCCAACTTTCCGCATTTTTTTGTAAAAAAGTTAATGTCATTCCGTTTTGTGCCAACGCTTGCTCCATTGCATATGCACCGGAATCGTAAACTCTGGTAATTTCTTCTGCGAAAACTGTCTGCCCTGAAAGCGACAGAATTATTGCAAAGAGTAACAACAATTTTTTGAAAGTTTTCACCTTATTCTCTCCCTTCTGTCAAAAAATCCTTAATTGGCGTAAGCCATACCTGCATCATAAACTTTCTGAACTATATCATCGGAAACAAAATTTCCTTCCACAGGTCTGGAATCTTTTTCAACTTTTAATAGTGTTGTACGCATACCGTCGTAGAAAAATTGATAGTACAATGACGTGACTTTTTTTCCGTCCTTAACACCGGTGAGATAAACATTCAAAGTTTTACTTCTCACGGTGTTTCCATAAAAAGCATTTCTTTCAACATGCATGGTAGCATTAGTAACGTAGTAATCCACGCTGTGTTCACTGAAAATATAAATATCAGCAAAGGCTGTTTTGAATTGACTGCCTAAAGTAACAGCCAGAGTGCAAATCATCACGGCTAACATTTTTTTCAACATACAAAAAACCTCCGGTCTAATCTGAGTTTCACTTTCATAGCGTTTTGTGTAAATAATGTCAACAAACAATCAGATAGCACGCAAATTTACATTAGATTGCCAACCTTCTCGACGATTGATGTAACTGTCCAAAATTGATTTAAGACGGCTTTTTTCATTGCCGTTGCTCATATTTTCCCATCTTGAACGCACGAGAGAAATTGCTTGATTGATATATTGGAGAGCACTATTGTAATTTTTCATTTTTCTGTATGTCAAAGCGATTTTGAAATATACTTCGTGCAAATTGGGAGAATTTTTATCATTCAATCCCGTCTTATAAGCCTCAATGGCTTTATCATATTTCTTTTCCTTGAAGAGTGCGTCGCCTTTGGCAATAGGTGAATCTTTTTGAGATGTCGTTGTTTTACCGCTTGCATTCATCGTTGAATAAAGTTGCTCAAAATATTTGCGTCCCTCATCGTCGTAGGATTCAATCTTGATTGTTTTAGCTTTGTCGTAACATTCTTTGGCTTTTTCGTAATCGTTGAGTCGAACATAACAAAGTCCCATTTCGGTATAGGCTTTTCCTGTGTAGGCTAACCATTGATTAGGTCTTCCCTGACTGACAAATTGATTCAGCAGATTTTTATAATACGAGACAGCTTTTGAATAATTGCCGGATTTAAAAAGTCCGTGTGCCTTGTAATATATTTCCTGAATGTTGATGAGTTTTTCCTCGCCTTTTAATTTGCCCGATTTTATGATGTTGAAGACAGTATTTGCCTTGCTGTCTGAAGAAATGTAGCCTCGCTCATTTTGCGACAAAGAAATCAACTCATATGTTCCGTCAGGATCGAAAAGATATTTTAGCTCATCAACTTTCTTGCCGTTCCTTACGCCTTTTAAAACTGCCTGTATTCCTCCTCCATAAATTTCGCCATTGTATTGAACATCAGTTATGTAATACTCAATTCCGTTTTCGGTGAACGCATAATAATCATTTACCATAACAAACTCGATAGCTTCGCTAACACTCAGATGACCGAAAAAAAGGAACATTCCCGCCAATAAAATCACAGAAAAAATCTTCTTCATCGTAAATTCTCCTTCCGTTTGTAACTAAAAAAATTTTCATACTTCCTTGTAAACGATATGTCCCCACCAATAATGCGTTCCTTCTACTTTGTTTTTTGGACATCCGTATACAAGTTCGCGATGGTCATAAGGGCTATCATACGGCGATAAGAGGACTTCTTTTTTGCAATAGGAACAGATCCACAATCTTTTGTAAATGATCGCACAATAACGATAATTTTCATCGTCTATTATTTTTCTCTCAACGTCTGCCGCTTCAGAAAATGAAGGACTCATTGCAAGAGACAATCCGACAAGCATTAAGCCGAAAAATTTTTTCAACACCTCAATCACCTCCTCTCAAAAATCGCAAGATATACGGCTAAGAAGTTTAATATCTGTAAAATCACGCTGCCTCAATGAAAAAACTTTTAAAAAATTCTTAAATCAGGTGTGTGCATAAAAATACCAATCAAATTTTGAATCGTCCATTTCAACATCAAGAACAATATAACGCTCAATACTTGGACACCACATAGAAAATTTTTCATGGAAATAATTGGCACCGGGATTTTCAGCAGCAAATTCTTTGAATCGTTCTGTCCATTTGCCTATTAACTCGTATCCTTCTGATCTACTTAATCCAATGGATTTAACTATGACTCCGTTTACAAACGCCGATTCCATAAAAGATTTTTTTGAACCGTTATTTGAAGTAAATGAATTTGGCATGGTTACAAGTATTCTTGAAACGCTGTTGTCGTTATTTAAACGGAACCTTATCACATTATTTTTGCTGTTTCCAAAATTTAATTCGCAACGCTGTACTCCATTGTATGTGTAGTAATCAGTTCCCCAAATGTCAATTCCTTGCCGTGCACAATCTTCTTTCAAATTTCTGATTATGTTTTCTACGCTGTAATCATAGATTTGTACCTGTGCCGCATAAGTTGAAGTAATATTCACTGAGATAATGCCAACAAACAATAACAGAATAATTATTACGTTTCTCATCATAGACATGGCTCCTTTTTGTCAGTTCCTTTCACTGTTGAATGACTCA
>CAJORD010000148.1 GCA_905236605.1 uncultured Synergistales bacterium
AAAGAGGGTATCGTTACAAAAATGATATTTCATAAGTCCGCTTTCAGCGATAATCATTTCGATGTAACAAATGAGGATTTTGCAGGAATGTTCATGCACGCCTACAATATCCCTAATTTGGAGCAAATCGATAAAGAGAAATGGCAGTATAAAGATTTCTCGGAGGGATGGCAGGTAACTATCGATTACGAGGCTGTAATTGAGACGTTATCTGTGTCATCGTCGTCATTTAATTAAGCGTTAAAAAATTCTTGACTTCTCAATAAATTTTTTTAGGAGGCTTTTTTATGAAAAAGTTATTAGCGGCACTTTTATTAACTGCTTTGCTTGTCGCGCCCGCGGCAGCCGATGTCGTTCTTCAGCTCGGCTTTGAAAACTCAATGAGCGAACCTATCGGTCAGGCGTTGGCAAAATGGCAAGAACTCCTCGCGGCTCGAAACACGGGCTTGACGATGGAAATTTTCCCGGACTCACAGCTTGGCAACAAAACTGATTTAATTGACCAAATGCTTCTCGGCGAAGGCGTTATGACGTTGGCCGACGGTGCTTTCTTTGCTGACTACGGAGTGCCAGATATGGGAATCGTCTTCGGGCCGTTCTTGTTTGCAAATTGGGACGAGTGCTGGAAATTGATTCAGTCCGACTGGTGGAAAGAACAGTGCGATAAGCTCAACGGCATGGGATTAAAACTCGTTGCGGCCAACTGGGCTTACGGTGAACGCCATACACTCACTACGAAGCCAGTTAAGACCGTCGATGACCTAAAAGGACTTCAAATTAGAGTTCCGACTAACCAGATTCAGACTAAAGGATTTGAAGTCTTAGGCGCGACTCCCGTCGGAATGAGCTTAGGCGACGTTTACACAGCGTTGCAGCAGGGAACAATCGACGGCGGCGAAAACCCGTTAAGCACGCTCTACGGACGTAAACATCACGAAGTCGCGAAATATTTAATTCTTGACGGCCACGTCTTGAACTTCACGAACTGGATTTGCTCATCAATGTGGTTCGATTCGCTCACGGAAGAACAGCAGAAAGCTCTCATCGAGACCGGCTACGAAGCAGGCGTTTATAACAACGAACTTCAAGCGAAGGCTAACGATTATTATCGCGGTTTAATGGAAAAAGAAGGCGTTACCGTTACAGTGCCTGATGAAGAAGTTTTGAAAGGTTTCAGAGAAAAAGCTCAGGATTTCTACAAACTCGGCAGTCTGTTCAAATGGTCGGACGGACTTTACGAGAGAGTTAAAGACGCAATGAAATAAAATTTTTCACCTCCGTATTATAATTTCATGCGGAGGTGTTTTTTTTGAACTACTATCTTTGCTTTGACGCAGGAACTCAAAGTGTCAAAGTCGCAGTTTACGATCCTAATGGCAATCAAATCGCCGTCGATGTAAATCCCACAACTTTATATTATCCGCAGGCCGGTTGGGTCCAAATGGACGTTCACGAATACTTTGAACTCGTTTTGAAGGGCGCAAAACGCTGCGTTGAAATAATGCGCGAAAAAAATCTTGATGTAAATTCGATTCGTTCCATTATGGGCGACGGAATTATTTGCGGAATCGCCGGAATTAATTCCGAAGGACGCGCTATCACGCCTTATATTAATTATCTTGATTCACGAACTCAAGAAGACGCTGATGAACTCGCAAAATTAAATATCGAAATTTGGGCTAAAGAAACAGGTAACCCCGAGCCGCTTTGTTTGTTCCCGGCTATGCACGCCCGCTGGCTGATTAAAAATTCGCCGAATATCAAAGACGTTAAAAAATTTGTTCACAATGCACCGTATATTTTAATGAATCTCGCGGGATTAAAAGCTGATGACGCTTTCATAGATTGGGGAGCTATGTCAGGTTGGGGACTGGGCTATGACGTAATTAACAAAGAATGGTCGGACGAACAATTAAAAATTCTTGGCATAGATAAAAATTTAATGCCGGCAATCAAAAAGCCGTATGACGTAATCGGAACTCTTTCAAAAGAATGCGCGGAGCTTACAGGACTTCCCGAAGGAATTTCGATCTGCGCCGGAGCTGGTGATACTATGCAATCGTTGCTTGCCTGCGGAGTTTACGAACCCGGCCACGCCGTTGACGTTGCTGGCACTTGCTCAATGTTCTGCATTTCGACGGGGGGAATCGTTCCCGGTTTGAGCAAAAAGGGCAACGGATTAATTTTTAATTCCGGGACATTACCGAACACTTATTTTTATTGGGGATTCGTCAGAACGGGAGGGCTTGCGCTTCGATGGTTCCGTGATAACGTCTGCAACAGACCCGGCGACGATTCTTATTATAAATTTTTGAGCGACGGTGCGGCGAAACTTCCAAACGGCTGCGACGGCGTGAGATTTTTGCCTTGGCTCACGGGCGGCCCTGAAGGCTTCAGAGAAGTGCACGGCTGTTTCATCAATATGGGCATGAATACGAATCAATTTATTCTGTGGCGCGCAGTTCTTGAGGCAATCGCCGGAGAGTATTCAGAGATAGCAGAACGCTCTCGCAAGGCCGGGACTCCTGTTGACCGTGTAATAATCACCGAAGGCGGAAGCAAAGATCCATTATGGAATCAAATTAAAGCCGACATGATTCAAGCTGAAAC
>CAJORD010000149.1 GCA_905236605.1 uncultured Synergistales bacterium
ATAAATATCAGTTACCATTGATTTAACATCAAAACGGCCTGAAGAAATTGCTTCGATAGTCATAGGGAAATTATTTGCATATCTGAAAACAGTTTGAATTTTAACTTCACGGTTTATTTTCAAGAAATTCACCGGCGTATCTCCGGGAATTGTCCCGACTATCATAATTTTTCCGCCACGAATTACAAGTCCTGTTGTCTGTGCCGCTGTGATAGGATTTCCGGCGGTCTCGAAAACAATATCAAAAGAGCTTTGAACATCTTTCAACGCGTCTTTATCTTTTCCGTTTACAACAGTCGCGGCACCTAATTTTTTAGCGAAATCTAATCTTTTATCAATTACATCACTCACTGTAATATCAACCGCGCCCATAGCTTTGCACGCCTGCAAAGTCATTAAGCCTATACAGCCGGCACCGAGAATTATAATTTTTTTGCCCGGTTTAACGTCTGCTTCCATAGCGGCATGAACTCCGACTGCGGCAGGCTCAACTAATGCGCCCTCAAAAGTTGTCATGTTGTCGGGAAGTTTATATGTAAAGGCTTCGGGATGATTAATGTAATTCGTTAAAGCTCCGCGATAATTCGGCTGTGTTGCTAAAAAGTCAACGTCAGGGCAGATATTATAATGACCGCTCAAGCAGTAACGGCAATGACCGCAAGGCACGCCAGGCTCAATGCAGACTCTGTCTCCGGCTTTGAATTTTTTGACGTTTTTACCTACTTCAACAATCGTTCCGGCGCATTCATGACCTAAACCGATTTTTTGATTGGGGTCTTTCGGCGGAATAAAAGGGCCGTTCGCAAACCCGTGAATATCAGAGCCGCAAATTCCCACATATTCAACTTTCAATAAAACCTCGTCATCTTTTGGGACAGGCACGGGGGCATCTTTAATTTCCATTTTGCCTGGCGTGATTAAAATTGCTTCTGTATTTTTCAATTTATAATTTCATCTCCAAATATTTTTAATGAAAAAATTAGGAATTAGGAAATAGTTTTTAATTCCTACCTCCTAACTCCTACTTAAAAAATTTACGCATTATATTTGGCAAGGTCAAGCGCATTTTCTTTCTTGCATACGATAACGTTTGTAGCAGCGTCGCCGATAACGTTCAAAGTAATAACGGCCATGCCGGGAAGATAATTCATAGCAAGAACGAGTGAATAACCGATTAAGCAAAGCTCTGAACTCATTCCCAAGCCCGTCATAACGACATAAACCATTGTTGTGCCTGCTACAGGAATTGCAGGTGTTCCGACCGCTGTGCAGATTGAAAGGAATGCTGCCAGGCAGAGTGTTGCGGGCGTTACGTCAAGTCCTGCCGCTGTGCCAATAAATGTAATGGCGATCATGTGCATTGCTGTCGTTCCGTTCATATTAATCGTCATACCCGTAGGAAGTACAAAGCTCGTAATTTCTTCAGAGCAGCCTAATTCATCGATACAAGTTCTTGTGTTAAGAGGAAGTGTAGCGGCTGAAGAGTTTGTTGCGGCGGCGAATAATCCGATTTTTGCAGATTTTCTAAGGAACGGGAAAGGATTTAAGCCTGTTGTTAAAGCGATACCGATCGGGTAAATCGTAGCGACAAGTCCGAGACTTACAACTATAGTTGTAGCTATCCATACAAGAGTCGGGGCAATGTATTCAATTCCGTAAACAGCAAGAGCGCGGGTAATCATGCAGAAAATTGCTATAGGGGCGGTTTTGTTGATTAAGAAATTCAAGAACATCTGAACAACTTCATTAAGATTTTCAATGACATTCTTTAACGGCGTTGCTCTCTCTCCCATTACAGCCATGCAGAGGCCAAGAACTACAGCGAACACAACGACTGATAAAATTTGATTGTTCGTGCTCATTGCGTTCATTAAGTTTGAAGGCATTGAATTAACAACCGTAACTAACGGGTTATAGCCTTCCATTGTTGCGAGTTTGACGGCCTGCCCTGAAGGAAGAGTAACATTGAACCAGCCCATTGTTTTTACGAAATAGGCACATGCTCCGGCTAATCCTGCCGCGACAACATAAAATGAAAGATAAGTTATGAAAGTTTTTACGGCGATGTTTCCAAGTCTCTTAGGGTCAGCAAGACTGCAAAGAGCCAAGCTCAATGAAGTAATTACTAACGGAACAATCATCATCTGAAGGCCGCGCATAAATAACTGGCCGACAATATAAAATAATCCTAATCCCTCGAGTGATTTTGTCTGTGTTATATCCTGGAATAAAAGAGCGTCAACAAATTTCCAAATTCCTTCGCTTGCTGTGCCTTTTAATGTGGCTTTCAAGTAAAGGCAAATAAATCCGATTACAAAGCCCATAGCAACGGCTATGAACATACGTCTTACGATCGAGGACTGCTGTTTTTCTGCCATAATTAATTTTTCCTTTCTGATATTTTTATTAAAAAATTTTTTTTGAAAGTTTCAGGATTAAACTTCCTACTTTCTATTTCCTAACTCCTACTTAATCATCAAAATCGTACGTGAAAATTACTTTTACTGCTTCTTTGTTTGCCATTGCTTCAAAGCCTTCCTGCCAATGAGATAAGCCCATGCGGTGAGTTATCATCGGCTTAACTTTAATCTGCCCTGAAGCAAGAAGCCTGATAGCATTTCTCCATGAAGTTGAGTCATAAGCCATATGCCCGATTATGCTCTTGTTCCATGATGTAATATCGTTGATTGAAAATTCAAGAGGCTTGAAACCCATTCCGACTCTTACAACTTCGCCGTTAGGTCTTAACATTTCGATAGCCTGTTTTAATGCAATATTCGCGCCGGAGCATTCAACAACGAGTCCTAAATTATCGCGGCCGCAAATTTCCGTGCAGCGTGCAACAACATCTTCAACAGAGCCGTTTACGCAGTGAGTCGCGCCGAGTTCTTTAGCGATTGCGAATCTTGTTTTTGTGTCGTCCTGAAGTCCTACCATTACGATATTAACCGCGCCCATAATTCTTGCAATTTGAACAGAGAATAAACCGAGCGGGCCTGTTCCGAATACGACAACGTCTTGGCCGGGAAGGAGGCTTGATTGTTGTGCTACGGCCTTGTAAGCGTTGCATATCGGGTCTAAAACTGCTGCTTCTTCATAATCTACGCCTTCGGGAATTTCCCAGATAGCGTGCTTATGTATTCTTAAAATTTCTCCGGGAAC
>CAJORD010000150.1 GCA_905236605.1 uncultured Synergistales bacterium
ACAGCCGACATAAAAATCAAAGTAAAAATTATTATTTTGTTATTGGCTTTACCCATTGGATTACGCCTCCCTGCTCTAATAATATCACGCCGGAATTATCCATGCTTGCAAGAGGAGTCCGTAAAAGAAATTCAGAATCGTAAATTACAAGTCCGTCAGGAAAAACGAAAGTATTATTTTTTTGTGTCCAATCGAGTTGCGTGCTTTCGAGGGTCCAAGTCTGATTTTTAGTTTCAAGAGTGCCATAAAGGCCATAAACGCTCGCAACGCTTTGATCGATTGAATAAATGCCTTCTTTGCCAAAAAATCTCCATTCGCCATTGTCGCCAGAAATTTCGCGAATTACATCAAGGGATTTGATATTAAATAAATTTCCGTCCCTGTCGAGATAAGGAATTTTCACGCGCCACATATCGCCGGAAACTTCGCGGCTAAACTGAATATTTTCCATGACGAGGCCGGGCATTTTCATTAGACTTTCACGAAGTAAATCGATGTCTAAATTCATATCGCGCATGGCATATTGAGCAAGAATAATAATGCCAATGAAGAGCGCAACGATAAAAATTTTTGTGGGCGTGATTTTGAATTTGTGTTTCATTAACTTTTATTTTTTATTTTTATAGACTTCGCCACGAGAAGCCAATGTGTTAACGATTATTTTCTTCTCTTTTTCATCAATATCCATCAAAAAGCGCCATTTCCCTACTCTTAAGCGATAATCATCACGGCCTACTAATTTTTTAATGTCCAATGCTTCGGGTGTGTCTCTAAGTAGGCGGATTGCTTCTTTCAATCTTTCTTTGTCGGGTTCAGGAATTTGTTTTAGTTTGCGTTTAACACTGTTACCCAGTTCAACTTGCCACATTTGTATATATCTCTTACTCCTATAGTCCTTCTAAGAATTCTTCGAGCGACAATAAATTTCCGTTTTTAGCTTCTTCACGGCTTTGTTGAAGCATTTCTTCTTCTTCAGGCGTCAAAGGCAGGTCCGCCCAGCTTGTGTCTTCGTCGTCGTCAAAATCTTCTTCTCTTTCTATGTCCGACCATCGTAAAAATTTCGCGTATTTCAACAAGTTGTTCATATTTTGTTCGTCGAATGTCGGCAACATAGTTTCAAGTTCTTCACGTGCTGTTAAAGTTGCTGTCGTCATTATTAATTCCTCATTTCTAATTCTTGAATAAAATTTTTTAGTCCCAAACAATTTTCCAAGAAGAGCCTTCGCGAGTTACGCCGAGAGTTTTTGATATTAAAGACTTCACAAATAACGTTCGTTGCGTAACGATAATTTTTGCGCGTTCTTCGCCGACCCAATCTATTCTATATTTATCTTTTTTGAGGTTTGCTCGAAAGTCCGAGGCCTTCGCTATAGCCTTTGCAAAATTTTCGCGCGAAATGTTTTTTTGCGAGTTCTCCGAGAGCATTTCATACATTTCGACGGCGTTTAAGTCTGCCCATAACGACAAAAATTTTCTCAACACTGCTTCGCGGCTTGAATACGCGCTTTCAATATTTGTGGGTCTAGTTTTGTTCGCGGCGATTTTGGGAGCAGCGTCCTTGGAAGTTGCGCTGCGTTCTTTGACAGATTTAACGAAGTCGGCCATGTCGTCAGATGCTTTATTTTCAGCGAACAACGGTTTAACAGGGCGCGGAGGAATTGCAGGAGGCGGCGGGGGAGTATATTCTGGTTCTGGCTCAACTTTCTTTTTTGCTTGACGTTTCGGGAGCGTCATAACTACGACTTCTTTTTTCTTTTCTGGAGCTGGCCCGGGCGTTTCGACGGGAGCAAATGAAAAGATTCTTTCGTTCGGACTAATGCCCTTCACGACGATAGCGTAATCTTTATTGCTCTGCTTGGGAAAGAACACTAGCCCTTGAACAACTCCTCCCGCGGGATAATCAAGCGCTGAATCATATTTAACGGGTTTTATGCGTTCGCCGGACGAACTCAAGAGCGCGATGTTTTCACTGACGGGCGAAATATTAATCGGCCGCATTCCGAACGAGTAGACGCTCACTAAAAACGTTTCTGCTTCTTCGAGTTTTAATTCAGAAATAAAATTTTTTTTGAAGTTTTCGCGTTCTACGTCGCTCATGCCGGAACGAATTGCTTCAGCTTCAACCCACGAGTCTGTTAAATCTTCTGGATAGTGCACGACCCACACGAAACAATCTTGTCCCCAATGCGTTGCTGTCCATCTTTCTAAAATTCTTACAGTCTCTTCAAAAGGAGTTGCGGCCTTCGCCTGTTCACAGGCATAAAAAAAATTACCCGCCGTCAAAATCAGGACGGGTAACAACAAAACGCTCTTAATTAATGCTCTGTTCCGGAGGAAGTTCAAAATCTCCACCACCATTATTTGTAGTTGTGCCATTGTTTACATATCCCGAGTTCGTCGGCTCGCCGTAGCTGTTGCGATTAAAAACGTCGCGCTTGATAATCGTATCTCTGTCGGGATTGTAGCTGCTCTGTGTCTGATTTTCATTTTCAGCGGGCATTGAGCTAGTTAAATTATTCGATTGAGTTTGAAGACTAATCGGAATCGGATAAGACGATACAACGCAGTCGCCGGAAGTCTGAACGAAAGTAACAGAGCCAGCCGGAATTTTTATAGAGTTTCCACGAATGAAAACGCCGCTAACAAGTCCTACAGGGCCAAGCAAAGCGGCTCCCGCGATACTAGCAGCTCCAGCTCCGACGATAGCGCCTTCGCCTCTGTCACCAACTCTACGAGCTTCTTTAATGGCGTTCTGTGCAGCGTCGCCGACATAGATATGCGGTCTTTGATTGCCGAGCGGTTTTAATTCGTTGAATGACAATCTGACTTCGCCGGGGACTCCGAACATTCTAGGGCGTTTGACTTCGCGAACTTCAGTTATCAATAACGACCCCGCAGGCGCAACAAGGCACTGATTAACGATTAAGTCATTCGCAAGCGCAAGACGCACGAAATCGCCGGCCTTTGAAGTCGCCGGGCTTAACTCGTCCATAAATCTGAATTTCATGACCGTATCGCCGGGGACGTTTACGGGCTGCGCGGTTACAGGGTCCATAACGAGTGTAGCTAAAAGACTCTCAACTCTCATAACGATAGGACTGCCGCCACGCGATGAGCCTGTGAGATTGACTTCCAAGTCTTCGAGACGACGTGCCGCCGGGTCAGACGCGCGAATTTTTTTATCGACGATCCATTCAGCGATTCCGAGCTTGAAAATCATTGAAGGCTGTTCGTCCGTGCCGATGTCAAGGAAATTCAAAATTGCCGCGTGTCGTTCTGCCATTGTGCCGGGCAGACTGCGACCGAATAAATCTTCTTCGACTTTTGCAAGACGTTCGATTAAACCGCCCTGCACGGTGTAGCCATAAATAATTTTTTCTATTTCCGCCATCATCTGATGAGACGAGCCGGAAGCCGTAGCGTTTAAGTCAGGATCGGGGACAGCCTCCGACGCAAGACAGGCCGAAGCCATAAACACAAATAAAAAAAATGTTGCGCAGAATTTCACAGCCTTCATAAAAAATCAAGCCTCCTTTGCTTTTTCGCGCATATAATTTACTGAAGCATTAATGAAACCGTCAAACAGCGGGTGCGGTCTAACGGGTCTGGATTTTAATTCGCTATGGAACTGTCCTCCGACGTACCATTTAAGCGCGGGGATTTCAACAATTTCAACTAAATCGCGTTCTGTGCATACGCCAGAAATTTTTAATCCGGCGTTCTCAAGTCGTTCACGATAAGCGTTATTAAATTCGTATCTGTGCCTGTGGCGTTCACTTATTCGCGATTCACCATAAGCGGCCGCGGCTCTTGTCCCTTCGACTAAATCACAAGGATAAGCACCAAGCCTCATAGTGCCGCCGAGGTCTTTCAAATTCTCTTGTTCTTCCATTAAATGAATAACGGGGTGAAGCGTCGCAGGATTCATTTCTTTGCTGTGAGCGCCGTGGAGCTTGCAAACGTTCCGCGCGAACTCAACAACCATCATTTGCATACCCAGACAGATTCCAAGTAATGGCACGTCGTGTTCACGAGCATATTGAGCCGCGTTAATCATGCCTTCGACGCCACGATCACCGAAGCCGCCGGGGATTAAAATTCCGTCAGCAAAGCTCAAAATTTTTTCGGGCGATTCGTTTTCAAGGTCTTCAGATTCGACGGAGATAATATTAATTCTGACATTGTGAGCTATACCCGCGTGATGAAGAGCTTCAACGACACTCAAATAAGCGTCCTTATGCTGGACATATTTGCCGACAAGCGCGATTTTAACTTCTTCGGGAGGATTTATATACCTGTCAACAACTCTGTGCCAGTCGCTCAAGTCCGGCTCGTTATCATACGGGAGGCCGAGATACTTCAAAATTAAATCATCAAGTCCCTGTTTATGAAGAGCGATCGGGACGTTATAAATCGTGTTTTCGTCCATGACCTCAATAACGGCTTCGACAGGGACGTTACAGAAAAGGGCGATTTTGTTTTTCATTCCCTGATCCATATGATGACTTGTTCGACACACAAGCATATGTGGCTGAATGCCAATGCGTCGCAATTCTTGAACGCTATGCTGCGTCGGTTTAGTCTTTAATTCCTTCGCTGCTTCAAGATACGGAACTAAAGTAACATGACAATAAACTACATTTTCACGTCCGACGCGAACGGACATTTGACGAATTGCTTCGAGAAACGGCTGCCCTTCGATATCGCCGACGGTGCCGCCGATTTCAACGATTAAGACGTCAAGGCCCTTGCTTGCGTTAATAATTCGTTCTTGGATTTCGTTAGTGATGTGGGGGATCACCTGAACGGTGCCGCCCAGATAATCTCCCCGTCTTTCTTTTTTGATTACGCTTGAATAAATTTTTCCGGTCGTTATGGAATTTTTTTCGCCTAAAGTTTCATCTATAAAGCGCTCGTAATGTCCTAAATCTAAATCCGTTTCTGCTCCGTCGTCGGTTACGAAGACTTCGCCATGTTGAAAAGGATTCATAGTCCCTGCGTCGACATTGAGATACGGATCGGCTTTCACGATTGAAACTTTCAAGCCGCGTTTCTTTAAGAGAGTGCCGACAGAACCTGCCGTTATTCCCTTACCTAATGACGATACTACACCGCCTGTAATAAATACGAATTTTGCCATTTTATCTGTTCAGGTACTTAATCGGATTAACGGGGCTGTTGCCGTTGCGAATCTCAAAATGAAGATGCGGGCCTGTTGAGCGTCCTGTCGTTCCGATTTTTGCGATTAGCTTACCTGAAGATACGTTTTCTCCTTTTCCTACAAGTAATGAACTGCAATGTGCATATAAACTTGACTGTCCGTTAAAGTGTTCAATAACTAAGACTTTTCCGTAGCCTCCCATCCAACCTGAATATACAACTCGTCCGGGCGCAGCAGCTTTAATTGGGTCGTTGCGATTGGCCTTAATGTCGATCCCCGTGTGGAAATCTCTGCGCTTGGTGATTGGGTGATAACGCCAACCGAACGGGCTATTAATTCTTCCCATAATCGGCCATCTGAAAGCTCCTGTGTTTATAACAGCGACTTCGCCCTTCTGGAGCTTGACGTTCTTTTCGTTTTTGTCGTTCTTGGCTGTCTTCGATGAAGTCTTTGAAGATTTTTCAGATTTTTTGACTTCCGCAACCTTAACTTCTTTCTCTTTTTGTTCCATTAAACCGTCCGGCTTGGCACCAGGAAGGAAAATTTCATCGCCTGCTTTAAGCGCTGACGTGTTCGCATTCAAATTAACTTGGCGTAATTTGTTCATGCTGACGCCGTAACGTTTTGCCACAGATTCGATAGTTTCGCCCTTCTTCATGGTGTAGAAAATTCCGTCCTGATTCGGGATTCGGAGCGTGGCGCCGGGTCTTAAACGTGACGAAGATTTAGTAGCGTTGCTTCCGATTAAAGTATCAATCTCTATACCCTGAGAGTTCGCGATAGACCAAAGAGAATCGCCTCTGCCCACAGTGTAAGATTTTGTTTTAATCGGTTCGACTTTCTCTTTGACGGCCGCAACTCTCATTTGTCTTGTGCGGACTTCGTCAAATGTCTCGTCGATTTTGCTTGAGTCGTTAGGAATGAGTAAAAGCTGATTTTCTGCAAGCCTGTTAGCGTCCTTCAGGCCGTTAGCTCTTAAAATATCTTGCGTCGTGATATTTCCATGAGCGGCGGCGATGTCTGAAAGTGTTTCGCCATTTCTGACTACGTGCTCGCGCCATGAGGCTGCGTTCTCGACTAGGATAGGAGGCAATGGCGCAATCTTTGGTTCAGCTTCCGAAGCAGTTGCAATTTCTTCCTTTTCCTGTTCGTCTTCTTCTTCGTCGTTCTCTGGAAGTTTTGTTCCGTCTTCATTGACCGTTAAAATTATGCTCTCGTAGTCCGAAAGATATTTCGGGAACGGTCCGAACTCTTCAAGCTCAAGTTTTTTAACGTCAATATTGTTATTTGTTGCCGCTTGCGCATAAAGTCCGACGTTCTGGGCGTCCAAGTCTGTAACTTCGACTTTGATTAAATTTCCAGTGATATAATTTTCCTCGCTGTCCATTCCGCCCCATGCGGCCTCAACTCCAGAAGGCGCAATGAAATCAAAATGTCCCGCCGAAATCATCAGGAACGACGCCAGTCCGAAGACTACGCAAACTACAATGCCAAAACCCCAGCAGAAAGCCAACGAAGCTCCTGCGTGTTTCTTACTCCGCGTATTATGTTTGCCGTTGTAATTGTGGTAAACATTACGCTGCCTTTCTAAATCCGATCTCAACAAAAATTCCTCCCGACCTGTCGCGCTTTTCAAAACACAAATAGCTCGCGACATGTTATAAATTTTGTATTTTAATTATGGATAATACGTATTATAACATATCTAACTATTGCGTGAAATACCTACATTATTAAAAGTGTAGCTCTTAATCGCGGCTATTATAACAGAAATTAATTTCTTCATTGACCCACGAAGCCCAAATTTTTCGCAACCGATCCGAAAGTCTTCGCGTGAGTTTTGAATCAGCTCCGGCCGTGTTGACCGAAGCAGCTATGTTTTCTACATTTATGAGAGACGGGAAATAAAAATCGCATTCGCTTTGAGAGTCGCAGACATTCACGGGAATTTTTTTTGCGCGTGCTGTATTGCAAATTAGTTTATTAGTTTCCCGGCTGTCAGTCGCGGCAATGATAAACAAAAATTTTTCGTCAATGTCTGAAATTTCAAACTCTCTTTCAAATTTTTTATGGACGTCTGGAAATTTTGAATCAAATTTTGAACTCACGGCCGTGATTTTCGCACCACATTTTAGAAGCGTCTCGGCCCGACGCGCAGCTACTCGTCCGCCACCGACAATTAAAATTTCTTTGTCGTAAATGTCAATCATCATCGGGAAGAATGGAACCGGAGGCCGCGAAGAATTTTTCATGATTTTAGTCTCTCTCTTTTTGTTTGAATTATAATATAGCTTATCCTTTAAGGAGGTTATAATATGCAAAAATTTTTAAGTACACTAATTTTAATTTCTCTGTTGTTTGTTCCTTCATTGTCATTCGCGGAAGATAAAGATAAGTCCGCGATTTTAATCGTGTCGTTCGGTACGTCGATGCCCGAGGCTCGCAAGGCCATTGACAACCTTGTGAACGCCGCAAAAGATTCTTTCCCGGATTCCGAAATTCGCTTAGCATTTACATCAAACATAATCCGCCGAAAGCTCGCGCGCGAGTTTAACGAAAATATTCCAAATCCCGTTGAGGCTCTCGCAAAATTAAATGACGAAGGTTTCAAAAACGTTATAATCATGCCTACGCACCTTATACCCGGCGAAGAGTATCAAGAAATTCAAAACGTGTTCACGTGTTTCAAAAACTTAAAAGGCAAGTACGGATTTAAGAGTTTGAAACTAAGCAAACCGTTCATGAGTGTTAATAGAGATTGCGCAAGAATGGCGGCGATTTTGGCAGAACGTTTCCAAACTCAACTTGAAGACAAAGAAACAGGTATTGTGTTAATGGGACATGGAACGCCAGTAAGAGAAGCTAATTTCTTTTACTCAGTGCTTCAACTTGAATTAAACAAAATTGCATACGGAAGATTTTTGGTTGGGACTGTCGAAGCTCAACCGGATATTAATGACGTGCTCGCAAAATTAAAACGTAAACCAGAAATTAAAAAATTAGTTCTATCGCCGTTAATGATTGTCGCAGGCGATCACGCTAATAACGACTTGGCCGGAGCTGACGACGAAGAATCTTGGCTCAATATTCTTAAATCGAACGGCTACGAAAATATTTCTACGTACTTAGTCGGACTTGGCGAAGATGAAAACATCGCAAAAGATTTCGTGAGAAAAATTAATGACCTCATGCGTTAAAAAAAAATTTTTTCTTCTGACTCTTCTAATTTTAATTTCGTTATTCAGAATCACTTTCGGAGAATGGAAAATCCCTTTATCGGAAGTGATTTATTTTTTGTTTCACGCTGACGGCTCCCCACAATCTATTATCATTCGTTCGGTGAGATTGCCGCGATTATTATGTTCAGTCGGCACAGGCGGATTATTAAGCGTCGCGGGCGTTGTGCTTCAAGCGTTGCTGGCGAATCCTTTGGCCGAACCTTATACACTCGGGATAGCTTCGGGCGCGGCGTTTGGAGCTTCGCTTGCGATAATGTCAGAAATTTTTGTCGCGCCGTTGTCATTTGCGGGAGCGCTATTGGCGTTGCTAATGACGGGATTAATATCGCGAGGCGGCAACGAAAAAATAATTTTAGCAGGCGTGATTTCAAATTCGATTCTTTCAGCGGGAGTTACATTTATAAAATCTATAGCGGGCGACAAAATTGGCGCGGTGGTTTTATGGTTAATGGGCAGCATTTCCGGCGCGGGAGTTCGAGATTTTTATTCAGTTTTCGCGGGAGCAGTTTTAATTTTGACACCGGCTATTTTATTTGCGCCTGCTCTTGACGCTATGGCACTTGGCCGTGAGCGTGCTGCGGTGTTGGGTGTGAACGAACGACTTACGCGAATGATTTTATTAATCACGACTTCGACTGGCGTAGCGCTCGCTGTGAGTTCGTTCGGGATAATTGGCTTCGTTGGTCTAGTCGTCCCGCATATATCGAGAGCGTTGACAGGCGCGGGACATAGAAATTTAATTTTTCATTCGTTCTTGATGGGCGCGTGTGTTTTGTCGATAGCTGACGGAGCCGCGCAATATCTAGGGGAATTACCCGTGGGAGTTCTTACGGCGTTGACGGGCGGACCGTTCTTTTGTTGGATTTTGTCAAAACGTCATTAAGAAAAAATTTTTGTGCTAAAATAGCGGGCATGTTAAAATTTCTGGATAATTTTAAGAAAGGCAGTGTAAGTTTTATGAAGAAGAAATTAATTTTATGCGCACTTCTCGTTGCGGTCATCGCAGCGTTTGCTTCACCAGTTATGGCATGGGACGCAGCGAAACAGAAAGCCCTCGGCCAGGACAAGAACAAAATGACGTGGTACTTGCTTGACTACGGCAAAGATGAAAACGGAGTTCCCTTCGCAATCTCAAGAAAATATTACACGAACACCACAATTAAAAATGAAACGATCGAGCTTCTTATGTCGAAGTTCGGAATTTCTCCCGAAGTTGCCGGCAGCCTTTACTTCACAGAGTACGGCTACGAGTACAACAAAGAGGGCAATCAGTTCGCATTGACATATCTGCGTCATTATGACATGTTAGGCAACGAAATTCACGGAACTGAATACGGCACCGACGAAAACCCGAAGACATTCGCGGGCATTCCTGCCGGTTCGACACCTGCGAAGGGTGCGGCCTATGCTCTCGGAAAGAGCGCAACTACCACTAAGTCAACGGCCAAGAGCAGCAGTGCAAGCTCCGTACCGACGAAGAAAGTTAAAGCAAAGAAGAAATAAATTTGTTAAAGTGCTCGAACATTAAAAGCGCTCCTTCCATTGCGGAAGGAGTTCTTTTTTGGTCACTACTTTGGTCACTACAAAAATCTCAAATTTTATTTCTCGTCATCAAATTTCATAAAGTCATCTTCAAAAAAAATTTTTAATTTCTGAATCACTCGTCTGATTTTTCAAAGCCATGTAATTTTTTGCTCGTCCCAAACTCGAAGCAGCTTTTAAAATTTCCTTCGACCATGTCGCGAACGTCTTCTGCCGTATAAAATGCCGTGTGCGGACTCAAAATTACGTTCGGAAATGAACGCAAAATCGCAAGCTTCGGATTAACCATAACTTCGCCCATTCGATTGTAATAATAAAGTCCGTTTTCAAATTCCACGACGTCAAGAGCCGCACCACCGAGTTGGCCTGTCTCAATGCCCCAAATTAATGCTTCGGAGTCGATTAATTTCCCGCGTGCTGTGTTGATGATGTACGCGTCATCTTTCATTTTTGAAATCGTTTCGCGATTTATGATGTGATAGTTCTCGTCGTTGGCGTTCATGTGCAGCGTTATTATGTCGGATTCGCGAAGAAGCTCATCGAGATTTACATAAGTCGCGTAGCGCTTGGCCTCGTCGTTTTCAAAAATGTCGTAAGCCAACAATCGACAGCCGAAACCCGATAAGTGTTTCAAGACCGTGCGGCCGATTTTGCCTGTGCCCATGACGCCGACGGTACAGTAAGAAAAATCGCGGCCGAGTTTATTTTTTAATGAATAGTCTTGAAGTTCGGCGCGCTTTAAGATATGAGCGAATCGCCTGACGCTCGCAAGCATTAACATAATTGCGTAATCGGCGACGCCTGTCGGAGTGTATGTAACGTTATCGACTTTCATTCCGAGTTCACGCGCGGCGGCTAAGTCGATATGATCATAACCGATTGAGCGCGTCAAGATATATTTAACTCCGACATCGTGGAACGCTTTCAAAACTTTTGCGGACATGTCGCAAGGCGTGCAGCTTACACCGTCGCAGCCTGTAGCAAGCGAAATATTTTTTTCATTTGGGTATTCAGTCGAGTAAACGAAATCAATTTTATATTTTTTCTTCATCTCGTTGCAAAAATGAAGCTCGTCAAACTCTCGAAGCGCGTAAAAACAGATTTTCAAATTTCATTTCTCCTTGAAAGA
>CAJORD010000151.1 GCA_905236605.1 uncultured Synergistales bacterium
ACGCAAAACTGTTCACAAGAGCGACAAGTTTATCCATACCGGCCATCTAAATTAATCCCCTCCTGTAAAAAATAAGACTTTGATTTTGAAATTTGACATTATTATATCTTATTCATCTTTTTTTTTCAGCGATAACGATACAAGCATAGAAGAAATTTTTTTTACTTTCTACTTCCTACTTCCTAACTCGTACTTGCTTTCTTGCGATTGCCCACGCTGCTAAATCATCAAGAACTCGCGGCGGCACTCTAAGACCTCGCGGCAATAATCTTAAAAAGAATCCCGGCTTATGAATTTTCCAATACAAGTTCCGCGCTTCAAGCGTCGTGTTTCGTTCGTCGGTGATTTTAATTTCAAATGGCAAAATCGCAATGGCCTTTATAAATTCGTGGCTGTGAGTTCCGTTTCCGATCGCTATAAATTTGACTCGCTCAATAAAATTTTGAATCTCTTCGCGCTTTTCGATTATAAAATTTTGAATGTCTTCATTTAATAATTGCTCAAAAAAAATTTCTCGTTCAGGCGATGGAAAAATCCCTGAAAAAATTAATTCGCCGTCTTCGTGAACAAGAGCGAAGCCAGTTTTGTCGCGACCGGGGTCAAACGCAAGAATCAAATTTTTATTTAAATTTTCCCTAGCGTGTATTGCCATCGATCCATTATCCAAAACCATTGCTCGGGTGTCTCCTTTATCCATTCTCCGATTATTTTGTTACAAAGTTCAAGCGACGTTTTCAAATCTTCTCCGAAGCCGGGGCGGTCGCTCAAGATTTCTGTAAATTCGACATAGTGACGCGAAAAATTTTTTTTGTCTCTCGTGTAGCGCACTGGGATAATCGGACATTTGAATTTTTGATAGAGTTTCACAGCTCCGTCATGAGTGCTTGCCGGGAGTCCAAGAAAATCTAAAATCACTCCGTCACGTCGCGCGTCTAAGTCCTGCATGATAACAACAATGCCGCCGGCCCTCAAAGCCCGAAAAATTCCACGAAGTCCCGCACCCTCGCTCTCGATTAAAATCATTCCTTCGGTTTCACTTCTGATTTTCTCTACGAAGTCGTCAATGCCGTTTTGATTTCTTTGCGGCGTGTAAACGACGTGTAAGGGGAAGCCTTCAGCGATCACTCGCATAGCAGCAAGCTCCCAGTTATCCATATGCGCGCCGATTAATATGACGCCATGACCACGATCAACAGCTTCGGACAAAATTTTTTTGCTAGCATCATCAAAAATCGCGAAGTCATTAACATTTTTCTTCATGACGGGCAAGCGAATAAATTCGATTAACGACATTCCCATGTTAATGAAAGATTTTTTTATGATTTCACGAGTTTCAGTGACGCCCAGGCCAAGAGCTTTAACGCAACGAGCTTCGCAGCGGTCAGTTTTTTTCCAGAGCAACAAACGAGCAACGCGCCCAAGGAAGCGACCAAAGGCAAGCGCAGCACCATGAGGCAGAACGAGCAAAAATTTTATAAACAAGTTTACAAAAATTAAAATCACTCCCACGAAAGAAAATTTTTTAATTTAAGCGTTTTAGTTAATATATCATAGTAAAAATTTCCTTGACTCGCTTCAAAGTCCCTTTGCTATCATTAAAACAAAATATTACACTTAGGAGAAGAAATTTTGAAACTGAAAATTAAATTTACAATCGCTCTTGTGATTTTATTGTCGCTGGTCACAATTTGCGAAGGCGTTATTCTTGACGGCGCCATAAGAGGCAAGAACGGACTCTCTTATTCGGCCATTGCGTACGGCTTCGACAGCATTAGCGTAACGATTAGAAACTCGACAAAGTATAATGTAAACTTCGGCGGCACTATGCTATTTTTAGATAAAAATTACAAGGTCCTCGCACGCGCCGAATTATTAACCGCGAAAATCAAAAGGCGCTCCTCACGAAAATATAAAGCCTTCTTCAGCGAAGGCACTGGCAACGACGCAAAGCGCGCACGTTATCTCGAATGGGAATTTTAGGAAGCAAGTAGGAGGTAGAAAGTAAAATGCAAAATCCAATGTTAAAAATTATTCGTGGTCAGCAGGCTGGCATTCCGTCTTACTGCACAGCGAACGAACTCGCGATCGAAGCTCTGCTTGAACAGGGCGCGAAGCTCGGCACAGAAATTTTAATTGAAGGCACGGCGAATCAGATTAATCAGTTCGGCGGCTATACTGGAATGACGCCGGAAGATTTTCGCGATTACGTTTTCAAAATTGCGGAACGAGTCGGCTTTGATAAAAACAAAATCATTCTTGGCG
>CAJORD010000152.1 GCA_905236605.1 uncultured Synergistales bacterium
CGCACTTGGCCGCAATATATTCAGCGCAGTATTTATTGTTGCCTGTCGCAGAGAAATATAAAATCATTTTTTATTCCTCCATGAGTCTGACTTCTTGACCCGGACGAAGGAAATATACTCCTGCGGTTACTATAATATCTCCGTCATTTAATGAAGCGCTTTCAATTTCGACATAGCCGTCATTGTTTATCGAACCGACTGTTACAGGAATTTTCGCGACGAGTGCGCCTGTGAATTTCCAGACAAAATTTTCGCCGTTTTCATTCAAAATCGCGGTTGTTGGAACTAAAAATTTTGAGTCGCCCGGTTCCAAATTTTTTGCGCCAGTAAAATCGACTTCGACATTCACAGCCATTCCCGGCAATAATCTAATATCTGTTTGCGGAGGCATGATCGCCGTAACGGGATAAGTGTTAGCTGCGGTTGCTTGTGTAGCAATTTCTTTCAGTGTCAACGGGAAAACTTTATCAGGAATTGCTTCAAAGCGTGCCGTCATTGAGAAGAGTTCAGCGTGATTGCGTAAGTCATTGATGCTATGAACTTGTGGCATCGGAGCTGTTAGAACGTCGTTATCTGGAACATTGAAAACTATTTCGAGTGTACTCAAATCTTGAAGGGAAAATATAGTTTGCTTAGCGGCAATGTCTTGAAAGTTCTCTACGGTTCTGTCTGCAATAACACCGTCGAACGGCGCGCGCAGCTCTGTATCTCTTAAAGCGTCCCGCGCTGATTTTAGATTTGCGTTCGCCGCATTGACAGCAGAGCGTGTAACATCAACTTGAGTTTTGTAAGTGTCATATTGAGCCTTAGCGATGACTTTTTGCTTGTAAAGATTTTCGTAGCGTTTGAAATCTGCTTGAGCGTTTTTATGTTGGGCTTGAGCTTGTGAAAGAGAGCTTTGAGCTTGAGAAATTTGCGTGTTGAAGTCACGAGGGTCGAGAGTGGCGAGGAGCTGACCTTTTTTGACGCTTGCGCCTTTCTTTACGTTTATGTTTCGTAGTGTGCCACTGACTCTGAAAGATAAATCTGCGCGTTTGCCGCCTTGGACGGTGCCGAAATATTTTCGTCTGAACGAGTCGCCGCCGCCTTGTAATTTAATTGTTCGGACTGGGCGAATTATTTCGGGTTCAGGTTGAGAGATTTTGTTTTCGCGGAAAGTGTTAATACCATAGCATAAGCCGGCGAGGACAGCGACGCCGACTAAAATTTCTATGAAGCGTTTCACTTGTAATTCACTCCTAATTTTGAAAAAATTTGCGCGTTATTTTCTTCGATTAATTTGCGAACGTCATCAAGCGTTATAAATTTCTGCGTGGCTTCTTCTTGCTTGTTGGCTTTGTTGTCAAGCCACCTGTTCACGAACGGCAGCAGCAACATAGCACCCAATAGCACGAGCACGTAATATAAAAAATTATTCGTAAGGTCAATGCGCTTATCGAGCCCATCGATTCTTTTATCGAGGCCGTCAATGCGTTTGTCAAGACCGTCAATGCGAGACAACAAGGTTGCAAAATTTCCGTCGATTCGTTCGGACAAGGCTTTAATCTCACCTTCAAGTTTGTTACCCAATGCCTCTATTTCGCCATGAAGCCTGACGAACAACGCTTCCATTTTTGCATCAAAGACATCTTGTCTTACATAAATATCGTAGCTTGTCGCTGCGTAGCAACTTGACGACAAAACACAAACTAACAATAAAGTCATTAAAAATTTTCTTTGCATGTAATCCCCTCCTGAAAAAAATTTTTACAATTATACAAAAAAATCAGCCGCGCCTTGTGAGCTACGACTGATTGAAAAAATTTCTTGTCCATTCAAAAATTCCGAGTGCCGCCGCGACTGAAGCATTTAGCGAGCCTGCTCCGTCGGTCTTAATTGGGATTTTCATGAGCATGTCGCAATTTTCAATGACGAGCCGCGAAATTCTAGAGCCTTCCGCGCCAACGACAAGGGCACAACGCGCCGGGGGCTTTTCGTTCCAGATTGAAAGCTCTGATTTTTCGCTCAAGCCGACGATCCAAAAATTTGAATTTTTCAATCTCTCTATCGTGCGTGTGATATTCGCAACTTGAATTAATGGCAATCTCAACGACGCTCCAGCGCTCGTCTTTATGACAGTGTCGTTAGGGACGGCCGAGCGACGTTTTGCAAAAATCATGCCTGACGCTCCGCCCGCTTCCGCTGAACGAATCACCGCGCCTAAATTATGAGGGTCTTCGACGTGGTCAAGAATTACAAGCAGGGCCGGGGCCTTGTCGTCAAGAGTTTTCAAAAATTCTTCAAGCTCTAACGGTTTTGCTTCTGTGAGTTTGCAAACGACGCCTTGATGACGTTCACCGCCTGAAATTTTATCAAGGGCTTCGGGCGCGACAATTTGATAAATAATATTCGCGTTGCGAGCGGCTTGCAAAAGTTCATCAAGAAAAGGCGGCCTGACGTTGTTCGCGATTAATAATTTTGCGCAGCGTTCGGGAGTCTTAGTGATTAAATCTAAAACAGGTTTACGGCCGCGGCAAATATTGTCAGTGAGGAGTGAGGAGTTAGGGGTTAGGAGTTGTTTTTTCATTATTGTGCTTTCTTCTGCGTCAATGTTGCCCAGTCGAGATTTTCCCAATCTGGTTCAGCGGGAGCGTTTGCGTTATCGGCCCAATAAAATCCTAAGTTCGTCATTATGTTCGTCCATTGCGAAGAATGAGCGCCGACGTATTCAGCATAAGTCATATCAGTGCCAGGGACTTTTGTTAATGAGCAGTTTTTGAGCGCATAAATCGGCGGCACGGAGTCAACTGCGTCAACGTTGCAAGGATAAGAATCAAATTCTTCTGACCATGCGCGCTGGATTTCTGCACTTCCGAACCATTCCGCAAATTTTTTGACCGTCTCTGTCTGTTCGGGAGTTCTGTTTTTGTTATCAAGGACACCGATATATTCAGCGATGTAATAAGTTCCGTCCTCAATGTCAACAAGTGCCCAATTTTCCGGCTCGATCGTTCCCTTCAACGGCGTCTTTGAAGACTGCGCGGCCGCGTCGATGTTGCCATAGAGTGATGACGAGTAGAACGTGCTTACTTGAACGTCGCCACGATTGAGAGCGTCAAAGCCGTAACTATCGCCGGTGAAATTTCCCTTAGCGCAGTATGCCCAAAGAGTTTTCCAGCCTTCGACGGTGATTCCGCCCGCAGGTGATTTAGGGTCTGTGAAGGCGTATAACATAGCGTTATTAATGTTCATGTTTGTGGTTCCGCCGACGCGTCCTTGACGATACCATTTATAACCGGAGTTCACGAGGTCAGCCCAGTGCTTAAAGTGTAATTCTTTGCCTTTCGTGCCGAGTTCGTCCTTGCGGTAGAGCATCAAAATATTTTGAATTACGATTCCGTAGGCTTTGCCGGGATATTTATATTCGCCGACTTTGTCAGCCCATGAAGGACTCCATTCGAGAACAGAAATATTTTCATAGTCGCCTTTCACGAGCTGCGACCAACGAACTTCATTAAGGCCGAAAATTACATCGCCGTCTTTGTTCTCGTTAGCTAACTGGATCGCGCTTGTGTCGCCTTTGTAAACAGTGGAGTCGTCCATGCTGATTTCAAAGCCTGCTGCCTTTGCTTCGTTCTTGAGCCACGTAACGCGCTCGCTTGAATTTGAGTTCGAGTAAATTCTAATCACGTAGTCGGACGCGAAGACGTTCGCCGCGAAAGCAAAAATTATGACAAATGAAAGAGCAACCGCAAAAAGTTTCTTCATTTATAAAACCTCCTAATTAAAAATTAAAAATAAAATTGGAATGGCTAAATTATAACGCAATTAATTTTTTTCGGGATAGAGTCCGAATTTCGAGAGGCCCGCGCGCCCCTGTTCAAGTCGAGATAACGCAAGCGGCATCAGCTCGACCAAAATATAATTATCGTGAAGACGAATTGCGCCGACTTCGCTGCGCTCAACCTTCAGCGATGTGCATAAAGCGTTAAGAATCTGACCGACATTTTTATTTTGGCTGCTCGTGAAGCGTTTGAAAGAGCCTTTGGGCTTTGAGATTTTTTTATTTTTGCCTGAACGTTCAGAGATGAAGCCCGGCTTGTCGCGTTTGAATGACGGTTTTTTATTTCGTTTCTCAAGTTCGTGAGCGAGTTCGCGGTCAAGGCTGTATCCTTTGTTGCGAGTGCTAAGAACGGCGAGCAACTTCGCTATTATGACTTTAGGCTCCGCACGCGTGATTAAATCGTTAGCCCACGCGACACACTCACCATAATCGGCGTCAATAGGTGCGGAAAAAATTTCTTGTTCGGCAGAATCGCGCCACGCTTCGCGGATTTTTTCGATCCCGGGAATGTCGCACCACTCTGTTTTAATTTGAGTTCCGCGTAACATCTCTCGAAATCTTCCAAGCTCCGGCGGTGCCAACAAAACGATATTAACGCCTTCGTGGCCGGCTCGTCCTGTTCGCCCGCTTCGATGAATGAAAGTTTCTTTGTCGTCAGGTAGGCCAAGTTGAATGACATGACTGACGCCTTCGATATCGAGACCGCGGGCGGCGACGTTCGTAGCAACAAGGCACGGAACAGAACCGGACTTGAACGAAGCTAAAACGGCGTTGCGTTCTCCTTGCGTCATATCGCCCTGAAGAGCGGCCGCGCTGAAGCCGTGGTCTTGAAGACGCTGTGCAATTTCGATTGATTCCATTTTCGTGTGGCAAAACACAAGACTGCGCGAAGGGTGTTCCCATAATAAAATATCGACAAGACCTTCGAAGCGTTTCTTTGATGGAATTTTATAAACTCTGTGCAAGATGTCTTCATGTTGTTCGCCCTCTTCGTCAACTGAAAGTAGCAGCGGTGATTTCAAATAACGTGCAGCGAGTTCGCGAACTTCGTCGGGCATTGTCGCAGAAAAAAGCCATCTTCGCCCTTCGGGAATTGCGTTGAGAATGTCTTCAAGCTCTTCACGAAATCCCATATCCAGCATTAAATCGCCTTCATCTAAAACGACGCTTTCAATTTCATCTGTAACGAGTGAGCCGCGCTGAATGTGGTCACGAACGCGCCCGGGAGTTCCTGCGATAATCGCTGCGCCGTGCTTGAGAGTTCTAAGTTGCGGGTAAATATCCATGCCGCCGACTAACGACACGACGGAGATTTTTAAAAAATTTCCCAAAAATTCGGCCTCGTCGGCAGTCTGTTGAGCAAGTTCGCGAGTGGGAGCGAGCACGAGGATTTTCGGTTCACGTTCACCGATTTTAATTTCCTGAAGCAGAGGCAACAGAAACGCGAGAGTTTTTCCTGAACCTGTTCGCGCTCTGACGATTAAATCATCGCGCCAGCCGTCTTCGAGTGAAAGGACGCGGTCTTGAACCTCCATCGGCGATTCAAAGCCACGTTGTTCGATAGCGGTTAATAATTCTTTTCTAAGTCCATAAGAATAAAAATCATTCATAAAAAGTTTTAATTTCTCCTTAAAAAATTTTTTTTATCATAGCATTTTGAAAAATTAAGTAGGAATTAGGAAGTAGGAACAGCAAAAACGAAAAAACAAAAAAAATCCTCCGAGGAAAATCCCCAGAGGAGAAATTAATTTCTTAATTCTTAATTATCTGACTGGCTCAAGGAGTCCGTAACTGTCCTCACCGCGTTTGTAAATCACGTTTATGTCGCCTGTGTCGGCGTTTTGGAACATGAAGAACGTGTGGCCGATCAATTCCATTTGCATAATGGCTTCGGCAGTCTCCATAGGGTGAATCTCGACTTTTTTAATTTTGTCGATAGTTGGCGCTGAAGTTTCTGCTTCGACGTTTTCTTCAAGACTGAAAGAGAAATCTTCGCCGGCTCCGAGCTGCGCTCTGTCTTTGAGATAGGAATTATATTTTTTGATTCTGCGCTCAAGATTTTTAAGCGACTGATCGAAAGCTTTTCGTGGCTCGGTCGCGTCTTCTTCTGCGCGTAAACTAACTCCATTGGCGTTCGCGGTTGTCTCTACATTGAAACTTCCTTTGTGATGAGTTACCACGATTTGACAGTTAAGAATCCTTTTGAAGAATTTTTCCAGACGGGAAATTTTTTTCTCCATGTAATCTCGAAGTTTGTCATCAACTTCCACGCCGCGCTGTACAAAACGAATGTCCATGAAACGACACCTCCTGAAGTTTTATAAGTTATTATTGATATTATAACATTTTCAGGCCTTAATCCCTAATTCATTAACGACGCAAGATCATCAGCCTGTATAGTTTTAATTTCGCAACGGCCAATTTCACACGGTACAGAAATTTCTATGCTGCGACCTGCGATTTTGCTATTGATGACGGCTTGAGCGATTAATTCAGATTGAAAACTGCGGCCGCTGACGAACAAATTATTTTTTTTCATAGCGTTAATTATTCGTTGGAAGGTTTCGTCGCTGCACCAGTTTTTCTTTTTTGACATTCTCGCGACGATTTGAAGAGCTTCCGCGAGGGCTTCGCCGTGAGAAATTTCATAATTGCTAAGGCTCTCAATGGCGTTCCCGATTTCGTAGCCGATACATTTTGCGCGTTCGCCGTTGAGATTGGCGCGGAATTTTATGCAACACTCAATAATTTTTTCGATGTTCAAATTTACTTCGCCGCGTTCAAAAATTCTGAACAAGTTTTCGCCGCACATTATCGCAGTTTTGAAAGTCTCGACGATCCCGGATTTATATTCTTCAAATGGAAGAGTTTTTAAGCAATCTGTATCGCACAAAACTAAGGAGGGTTTGCAGGACATACCGGCAAGATTTTTGCCGGCGTTGAGATTTAGGAAAGCGTTTCCGCCGACGGAAGAATCGATCATGGCGGCCAAGGTCGTTGGGACGATAACTAGACGCAAGCCGCCAATGTAACACCCTGCCGCCCAGCCTGCCGCATCACACACGACGCTACCGCCGAGAGCAACAACGCAACATTTTTTAGTAAGGCCAAGAGCGGCCATGTCTTCGAGAAGTTTTGAGACAGTGTTGAAGTTTTTTGCGCCTTCGCCCCCGTCGATTAAAAGTTCACAAATTCTCATTCGAGTGCCTTGAGGTTTTGGGCATTGCTGAAAATTCAGAATCACGTTTTGAAGATATAGGCCCGAAACTTTTTCATCAGATATTAATAAAATTTCGTTTTCGATATCGTCATTTAGTCTTAAAATTTCAATTCCAAGTCTTTCGATTAAGCCGCGGCGAATTTTTATGCTGTAATCGTCTTTCACTTTTACTGTTGCTGGCATTCTTTTAAATCCCTCCACAAAAAAACACCTTCTGAAGTCTTTGACTGATTTCAGAAGGTGTTCTGATAAAAAATCCGAAATTTTTTGTGCTGTTGTTTCCGTTCTTTATGTCAGCCAAAGCAAATTAGACTTGCTGGTAAAGTACCAGAAGCCGAAGTTAAATCCAAAATAATTTGCTAAGCTGATAGTCTTCACGCTTGAAATTTATCTCCGTTCATAAAAATTTTTAATTGTATGAATAATTACATAATTAAAGTGAAAAGTCAAGAAAAATTTTTATTGGTCATTAAGATAGCCCGGCTTGTTGTAAATCAAAGCGATTATTTCAAGATCGGAATCAGAATTATTTTCGATTGCGTGCCATTGTCCGACGTCAATCAAACAAACGTCGCCGGCAGTAACATGAGTCTTTTTGCGTTCGCCGTTTTCGGTGTCGCCTTCGTAGAAATCGCCTTCGCCTTTAATAATATAATAAGGCTCTGTGTCGTTTACATGTTGATGCCAGCCGACGCTCGAGCCCGGAGGGAGAATTGTGTGAGCGTAGAGACGTCCGTGCCCGTTGAGTTCTTCCTTTGAGACTATGTTGCGCGAATTTGCTCTCTGGAAAGCCGCCGCTTGCTTCGACTTGTTGGATTTTGCGAATCATTTTTTATCCTCCTGTGCATGATTTAACAACTTACGCGACGCAATTTTTATAAAAAACTCCTGGACGCTATGTCCAGAAGTCAAAAACTTTGAATTTTTTAAGAATTGTTTTATTTGCCCGGTTTGCCAAGGAGTTTAAACATATTGCTCTTATAAAACTCGACGCCAGGCTGATCGAACGGGTTAATGCCATTAATATATCCACTTACACCAACAGCGAACTCAAAGAAATAGAACAGTTGCCCGAGATAAAACTCGTTCTGCTCCGGAATGTTGACGATGAAATTCGGAACGCCACCTTCAACATGTGCCGCCATTGTTCCTTGCATTGCACATTGATTAACGTAGTTCATGGTCTTACCTGCGAGGTAATTGAGGCCGTCAAGGTCGTTGTCTTGGGATTTCAGCGTGAAATCTTCGCGCGGCTTTTCAAGACGTAACACAGTTTCGTATTTTATTCTGCTGCCATCTTGAATAAACTGGCCCATTGAGTGCAAATCCGTTGTCAAATCCACTGACGCGGGCATAATTCCCTTCTGATCTTTGCCTTCGCTCTCGCCGTAAAGCTGTTTCCACCATTCTGAAATATAATGCATGGAAGGCTCGTAATTAACGAGAATTTCAACGTTTTTGCCCTTGCGATAAAGAATATTTCGCAGTGCAGCATACAACAACGAAGGGTTGGATTCGTAGTCGTTATTGAGTGCAACTTCACGGAACGCGGCCGCGCCTTCCATGAGTTTATCAATGTCAGCGCCGCTAACAGCGATGGGAAGAAGTCCAACGGGAGTGAGAACGGAGAAGCGCCCGCCCACATCATCGGGAATTACGAAGCACTCATAACCTTCGGCATCTGAAAGCGTCTTCAAAGCGCCGCGAGCCTTGTCAGTGGTTGAATAAACGCGCTTAGCTGCTTCGGCTTTGCCATACTTCTTTACCAAAAGTTCCTGAAATACTCTGAACGCGATCGCTGATTCTGTTGTTGTACCTGACTTTGAAATTACATTGATCGAAAAATCTTTGTCTCCAAGCAAATCGATGATGTCTTTCAGGTATGTTCCACTCATACTATTTCCAACATAGTAAATTTGCGGCGTTTTGCGAGCGTCTTTTGTCATTTCGTTGTAGAAGCCATGGCGCAGGAACTCAATAGCGGCGCGCGCTCCGAGGTATGAGCCACCGATACCAATTACTAAAAGAACGTCGGAATCACTTTGGATTTTCTTTGCAGCTGCTTTGATGCGTGCAAATTCTTCTTTGTTGTAATTCACAGGAAGGTCGATCCAGCCCTGAAAGTCGTTGCCTTCACCCTTGCGTGATTTCAACTTTTCGGCGGCGTTCACAGCTGTGAATTTCATGCTTGCAACTTCGTGTTCAGCGACAAAAGCGCTTGCGTGTGAGTAATCAAACGTTACGTTTTTCAATTTTATATCCTCCTTTATTTGTTCACTACATTAACCGGCTTGCCAGCTAAGAAAGCTTTCACATTATCAACCGTAATGTCCATGATCCTCTGTCGTGCAGCTTGTGCGGCCCACGATATATGCGGTGTAATTATACAATTTTTGGCTTTAAGCAGTGGATTATCAGCCTTAATTGGTTCCGTCGAGA
>CAJORD010000153.1 GCA_905236605.1 uncultured Synergistales bacterium
AGGAGGAATTTTTTATGGCTAAATATTGCGATTTCTGCGGCCGAGGCCCTGTAGCGGGCAACGCCGTGAGCCACTCAAACAGACATACAAGAAGACGCTGGAACATCAATCTTCAGACCGTCAGAGTAGATGCCGGAGACGGCGAAGTGTTCAAGGCTAGAGTTTGCACGAAGTGCCTTAGAAGCGGTTTCGTAAAGAGGGCAACAGCAAATGCAAATTAAGCGTTTAAGTAATCAGGACGCCGACGCGCTCTTGATGCTTTTACGCGAAGAAGACACGGAAAATTTATCAAGTTTCTCTGGGCTCATTGATGACAAGCTCAGAGATTTTGTTATGTCTTTAATTTCGCGCAAAGACTTCACGGGCAAGAAAGGCAGCCTCGTAAAATTGCCGCTGTTCGATTCAAAATTCAAAAATTTATATTTAATCGGACTTGGCAAAAAAGAAAAATGCGACATTAATTTAATCCGAGACTCTTTAACTTGGGGATTTAGAAAAATCGGACGTGAACGAAACAAAACCGCTTGCGTTCTTCTCAAAAACTTGAACAAATATAAAGAGCTTGCTTTAGCTTTAGGAGAAGCCGCGGGACTTTGTGCCTACGTGTTCGACAAATACAAAACTAAAGACGAACATTACGAACCGTTCGCTCTCGAAGAAATTTTTTCAGACGCTTACGACGAAAAAGAAATTTCAATCGGCGAGAAGCTAGCGGCGGCACAAATATTTTCACGTGAACTCATCAACGAGCCGGGCTGCGTCATATGGCCGTCAGTGCTTGCGAGCAAAGCCGAAGAAGTTGCGAAAAAATACAATCTCGAATGCGAAGTCTGGGACGAGGAAAAATTAAAAGCCGAGCGAATGGGCGGAGTCTTAGCGGTCGGAAGCGGCTCAAAGAATCCTCCGCGATTTATTCATCTTGCATATAAACCCCAAAGGGCCGTTAAAAAAATTGCGTTCGTCGGCAAGGGAATTACATTCGACAGCGGCGGACTTGATATAAAACCTGAAAACTTCATGACGACCATGAAGGGCGACAAGACCGGAGCTTGTAACGTCCTCGCGATTATAAAAGCCGTTGCAGAATTAAAATTAAATGTTGAAGTTCATGGTTTCATGTCCGTAGCTGAAAACATGCCTTCAGGGAGCGCTTACAGACCTGACGATATAATCACTGCGCGCAACGGTAAGACAATCGAAATTAATAACACCGACGCGGAGGGACGTTTAGTGCTTGCTGATGCTTTGTGCGTGGCGAGCGAGATTAAACCGGACGCGATAATTGACATGGCAACGCTCACGGGCGCTTGCATGGTTGCGTTAGGGAAATGGCGCGCAGGACTTTTCAGCAACGATGACGAACTCGCAAATAAATTTTTAGATTCGTCAACGCGACGCGGCGAATTATTATGGCGTTTGCCCGTTGAAGATGACAATATCGCGGAAACATTAAAATCTCCTTACGCGGATTTAGTAAACTGCGCGCAGAGATACGGCGGAGCGATTTTCGCGGCGTTATTCTTGAAAGAGTTCGTTGGAAAAGATATTGCGTGGGCTCACATGGACATAGCCGGCCCTGACTTCAAAGATAAAGAATACGGAGTTTATTCAAAAGGCGCGTCGGCGTTCGGCGTTCGGACGTGCTTAGATTATTTAATGAGTTTGTAGAAAAAATAAACCGCCTGCGCGAAACAGGCGGCTTTTTATAAATTTTTTATTTACGCGGCCAAAAATTTTTTCAACGTTGCCCGCACAGCTCCCTTGCCCTTGAGCATATCGCGGAACATGTTTTCAATTTTATTTCCGAGGCCGACTTCGTAAAGATTTACGCCAAAAATATTTTTGTTGCTTAAAATCGGCTTAAGTTGTTCAGAAAAAGTTTCTGGCTTTCCAAATTCAATCCCTTGAAGTTGCTTTTCAAGTTCCGGAATCATAGGATCGGGAGAAAGTTCAAATTTTTTGCCTTCGTCGTCAACTGCGAGCAAGTATCTAAGCCAACCGGCAATAGCAAGCGGTATAGCGTTTAATTTTTCCGCCGTTCCGTCGCGCGATACATACGCTTTAATCGTTTCACCGAATCTGATTCCGACCATTTGCGAAATATCTACAGCAATTCTTGCGCTTGTGTCTCCTAAATAAGGATTCGGGAATCGAACATTGATGACTTCGTCAAGAAATTTCGTCGGCGAAATAATTTTCGGGTCTTCTACAACGGGAATCCCTTCGACGTATCCGACATTGTGAGCGAGTTTTGAAAGTTCCGGATCGTGCATACCGTCGGCGAAGAGCGTATAGCCCAACATGCAATCATAAGTGCAAAGCGCAGTGTGAATAGGATTCAAGCAAGTTGTAACTTTCATTCGCTCGGACAAATTCACCGTGTGTCTGTCAGTCATATAAACTCCGGCCTTCTCAAGCGGCGGCCTTCCATTCGGGAACGAATCTTCTATAACGAGATACTCCGGCGCTTCAGCGTTTACGAATGGAGCAATATAAGTCTTTCGCGACGTTATAACAGGCTGCATATCTTCGACGCCTAAATCTTCGAGAGTTTTTCCGACTTCTTCCGACGGGCGCGGCGTAATTTTGTCGATCATAGTCCAGCAGAAAGAAACTTTGCTTTCATCTTTAACATATTCGACAAATTCAGCAGGAACAAAATTTTTTTTCTGCCACGTCTCGACAGTTTCAACGACGCTTCCTCGAAGTTTTTCACCGTTGTGCGAAACGTTATCCATCGAAACGAAAGCGAGAGGCTTCGCGCCGGCCTTCCAACGTTCATAGAGCATAGCAGCGACAATCGCCATAGCACCGGCGGGATTATCCGGGCCGTTATTCATGTCTGCTTCGACGTGCGGGAAGTATTTTCCGTCAGCATTGCGAAGAGCATAACCCTTCTCTGTAATCGTGAACGACACAAGCTGAAGAGAATCCGCCGTGAAAATTTCTTTAAGTCGCGACCATTCGGCAGCGTTTGACGAACGAGCCTTCAAAGCTTCACAGAGCGAACCTAAAACGCGCTTATCTGTTCGTCCGTCGCCATGCAAAGTTACAGCGAGTGCAAGATTATCGAACGGCGCGTAAATCTTATCGACGACATCATAATCAAACGTTTCTACGCAGATTATTCCGCGGTCCATTAAACCGGCGCGAATTAATTTATCAGCAATGCCGCCAATGAAAATTCTAAAAATATTTCCGATCCCGAAGTGAACCCACGTAGGATTTTTTTTAGTTCTCGCGGCGAGTTCTTCTGGATTATATGACGGAAGCTCTATGCCGGCTTTTTTCCAAGCGTCAGAATTCTTTAATCCTTCGTAAGTCAGACGCATTAGTCTTTTTCCTCAGGGTCAACGTCAACAATAACTTTCATTGTAGTTTCGCGATTATTGTCGATGAACTCGTAAGCCTTCTGGAAATCTTCAAATGCAAAGTGCGCACTCTGAAGCGGCTTAAGCTGAACTTTGCCCTCTTCGACGAATTTAATAGCGTCAAGGAAATCTTCATGACGATACATCATTGAAGTATTGAGGTCTAATTCGCTGTCGTTGAGTTTTGCTAAATCGACGTTGGCTTTCTTACCAAACACCGCGACTAAGATTATCGTGCTTCCCTTGCGGGCGTTCTGAATAGCCTGATCCATTGTTATATCGCTACCGGCGCATTCATAAACTACATCGGCTTTATCAGGCCCGAAAGTTTCAATCAAAGCAGCAGCGTAATCTTCGTTTTTGGTGTTTACGACTTTGTCCGCGCCAAGCTGTTTCGCGAGTCCGAGTCTCATGTCGGAAATATCCGTAGCCATGACTTTCTTAGCTCCGAGAGCCTTCAAAGATTGAATCAACAAAATTCCGATAGGTCCGCAGCCAAGCACGACAGCGTTTGCGCCTTTGACGTCCGGAAATCTCTTCGCGGCATGAACAGTAACGGCGAGCGGTTCGAGCATTGCACCATCTGAATAAGTCATGCTGTCGGGGATCGGGGTTATCTTGCTTGAATCGACTGCGAAGTATTCGCTTCCTGTTCCAGTCGTCTGAAAGCCCATGACTTTCAAATGTTCGCAAAGATTATATTTTCCGTGAAGGCAAGGATAGCAGCGACCGCAGAAAACTTGAGGCTCAATCGTTACGCGCTGGCCTTCTTTTAAGTCTTTGACATACTCGCCGACTTTTACAATTTGCCCGGAGACTTCGTGGCCTTGAGTTACAGGGTAGGAAGTGTAAGGGTGAGTGCCATGATAAACGTGAATGTCGGAGCCGCAGATGCCGATTTTTTTGATTTTCACGAGAACTTGATCCGGGCCGACTTCAGGGATCGGAATATCTCTGAAAATTACGTGCTTGGGTTCTTGCATAACTTCTTGTTTCATTGTTGCCATTATAAAAAATTCCTCCTTAAAATTTTTGAGGAGCTAGGAGTTTTGAAAATTTAATTTTAGTTTGTCTGACGTTTCTTTGAGAAGCAGTCTATACCAACCGCCACCGCAAGGACAAGACCTTGAACGACCATTTGAGCATATTCGCTGACGTTCATCATAATCATGCCGCTCTTTAATGAACCGATGATTAAAACGCCCGCGATAACTCCCGAAATTCTTCCGATACCGCCGCTGACTGACACACCGCCTAAAACGACGCAGGTAATAACTTCAAACTCAAAACCTATTGCCGCCGTGCTCTGTGCCGAGCCTGAACGAGAAAGCAAAACGATTCCGGCAAGTCCCGCGAAAAATCCTGAAAGAGCGTAAATTAAATATTTCATTCTGTTGACGCGAATACCGGAAAGCTCTGAAGCTTCTTCGTTGCCGCCGATTGCGTAGAAATATCTTCCAAAATACGATTTGTTAAGAATAAAACTTCCGATTGCGAAGCACAAGACCATTATAATCGCGCAGATCGGGATTAAGCCGACGTTGCCGAGGCCTTTGAAAATGTCCCAACGGTCTAATGTCCAACGAGCAAAAAATCCGAATGTAGGGTGCTGAAGCACGACGCCCGGAATAGGAAGACCGCCGGAAAGAAGATAAGCGCAGCCTCTAAAAATCGTCTGTGAAGCAAACGTTGCGATTAATGCCGGGATTCCGATTGACGCAACCATCCAGCCGTTAAGGATTCCGATTAATGTAGCCATGACGATTGAAACTAAAATCGCGAGCCACATGTTCCAGCCTAAGTTCATCATGAGGTAGGCACACACGACGTTCACTAACGCGATAATCGAACCGATTGAAAGGTCAATGCCCGCAATTAAGATTACGAACGTCATACCGATTGACGCTATGCCGTAATAAGAAACCTGACGCGAAATATTAACAATGTTCGCAACGCTAAGAAATTTCGGATTGAAATACGCGAAAATCGCTATCTCGATTATGAACACGAGCCAAATAGCGTTTTGTTTGAAAGCCGTTAAAAATTTATTTTCGTTCATGATTATCAGGAAGCCTCCTTCTTGGATTCGGGGATAATGCCCGATGCGTATGACATGATTAAGTCCGAGTTAAACTCGTCTTTTTGAAGTTCACCCATCATTTTGTTTTCAGCAAGCACGATTATTCTGTCCGACATTCCCATTAACTCTTCCATTTCGGACGAAATCATTAAAATCGCTACGCCGTCTTCGACAAGGTCATTGATTAATTTATAAATCTCATATTTTGCGCCGACATCGATTCCGCGCGTTGGTTCGTCGAAGATAATTAATTTCGATTGCGCTGCAAGCCATCTGCTTAAAATAACTTTCTGTTGATTACCGCCGGAAAGATTTTTAACAAGCTGATGAATAGACGGACATTTTATTTGAACGTCTTCGCGGTAGCCTTCAGCGATTGAATGTTCAAGTTTTGAATTAATGACCGTGCCTTTTGAAATTCGCCCGTAAATCGGCATCGAAATATTATTTTTAATTGAGTTCGTCAATAATGCTCCGTGTCGTTTTCTGTCTTCAGGCAGCAAAGCGATTCCGAGGTCAATAGCTTCACGCGGCGAACGCGGATTAATTTCTTTGCCCTCAAAAATTATTTTGCCTGCTTCTTTCGGAGCCGCTCCAAAAATTACCTGCGCTATCTCTGTGCGTCCTGCTCCGACAAGTCCGCCTAATCCTAAAACTTCTCCGGCGTGAACTTGGAAAGAAATATCTTCGTCGCCATTGCCGTAAACGTGTTGAAGTTCAAGAACTACATCGTCTTTAATGCACGGTTCACGAGGCGGATACTTCTGGGTCATTTCGCGACCGACCATTAATTTTATAAGCTCGTCAACTTGCTTCGGGATTGTTGTCGGGTCTTTGTCAGTTATCAAAGTGTCAACATACTCGCCGTCTCTGATGACTTCGATACGGTCGCTCAATCTGAAAATTTCTTCGAGCCTGTGCGAAATATAAATTATCGAAACGCCCTTCGACTTTAATAATTCAACGACTCTGAACATACTTTCGACTTCGTTAGTCGTCAAAGGCGCGCTAGGCTCGTCCATGATTAAGACTTGAGCGTTTTGTTGAATGGCTTTTGCGATTTCGACCATTTGCTGATAACCGACGGAAAGATTTTTGACAAGTTCTCTTGGATTAATTTTTATACGGAGCTGTTCAAAAGCCTTCGCGGCTTCTTCTTCCATTGCTTTGCGGTCAATGACTATTCCATTTTTTTTAAGAATTGGGCGACCTAAAAATAAATTTTCAGCGGCTGAAAGTTCTCCGACGTTATTAAACTCCTGATAGATAATTGCGATTCCGTTTTCGGCGGCAAGCTGTGGAGTCATTCGAGAAAATTCTTTGCCATTGACTTTAATTTTTCCTGATGTAGGGATAACCGCGCCTGAACAACATTTAATGAGAGTTGATTTTCCTGCGCCGTTCTCGCCGATGAGTCCCAAAATTTCGCCGCGTCTTAGTTGCAGAGTAACATCTTTGAGAGCGACAACACCGGGATATTCTTTTCTTATGTGTTCGAGTTCAAGTACATAGTCCTCGCTCAAGTTTTACACCTCCTAATAAAAATCAAAAAAATCAGGCTCCCGCATTCAGAAGCCTGACATTGTGATTAACTTATTTCATTCCTGCGCTGATTGCCGCGACGTTTTCAGCAGTGATAGGCGCAACGCCTCTGAATACGTTTTTGGCTTCGAGTTTGCCATCAAGGATTAAAGCGAACATTGAAGCGCAAGCTCTGCCTGTATCTTCGTCTGAACCTTCAAAGCCGATGATGCCCTTCGCGGGGTATGTCGGGTCGGCAAGCTGTCCAAGCTGCTGTTTTGTAACGTCGGTCGTGAATACGCCCATGTCTTCCGGAATTTTTCCGCCGGTTGCGATCTGAAGAGCTTCGTCAGCACCGATCATAGCGCCTGCGCCGATACCGGTTACGACTTTGCAGTCAGGGTGAGCCTGAAGGATTGTTTCCATAGCGTCCTGCGCAAGGTTGGCTTCGATAGCGGCCTGCGTAGCTACGATTTCGTATTTTCCTGCGGCGATATTCTCAAGGCCGATTTTGATTCCATTTTCACGCTCAAGAAGGATTACTGTCTGAGGATAGCCAATGATTGTAACTTCGGCTTTCTTATCTGCGGTGTAATGCTCGGTAATGAATTTTCCGGCAAGCTCACCGATAGCAATTCCGAGATCGGTGTTATTTAATATCCAGTTACCGTCAGTGTTGGTCATGGGGTCGTCCCAGCACATTACTTTAATTCCATACTTGCGAGCTTCGGCGCAGACATCTTCAACGGCGTTAGCGTCAGACGGGTGAACCATGATTAAATCGCAGCCAGCTGAAATAAAGTTTTCAATCTGTCCGATCTGTGTAGCGGAGCTGTCATTGCAGCCTACGATTGTTGCTTCGGCTCCGGCGGCTTCAAGAATTTCTCCGAGAGCTGTCATAACGCCGGCCCAGTAAGCATTCTGTAACGACTGAATGGCAATTCCGATTTTCTTGCCTTTGAGGACAGAAAAATCAGCCTTCGCGTAAAACTCCGGGCTTGCCTTAATGCCTTCGGTTGCGCCTGTGTCGGCGGCCATTGCGGCGACGGGGAGAGCCATAATCATGGCGAGACAGAAAAGAGCTACTAACTTCTTCATATTAAAATACTTCCTTTCTAAAATTAAAAATAAAATTTATTTTTCACGCATTAAAGCGTAAATTCCCAAAATCGAATTTAGATTAGAAACACGTGAACGCGCCGTCAAGAATGAAATCTGCGCCCGTCGTGAATGTGCTTGTGTCGCCTGCTAAGTATACGCAGATTGATTCAAGCTCTTCTGGCTTTCCAAGTCGTCCCATAGGAGCGAGTTCGTTCCACTTTGCGATTAACGGCTTGAGAAAATCCGAGCTTAATGTCAAGTCTGTTCCGATATAACCGGGGCTGATTGAGTTAACGCGAACGCCTTTCTTTGCCCATTCGATAGCGAGGGATTTTGTAAGCTGAATGACGCCGGCCTTTGAAGCGTTATAAGCGCACTGCGGTTGAGGAACGTTGACGATATGAGCCGACATTGAAGCGGTATTAATGATTGAGCCGCCGCCATGAGCAAGCATGTATTTTCCGGCGATCGTGTCAGTAAGAAATACGCTGTTCAAATTGACGTCGATATTCTTTTTCCATTGAGCGTAAGTCATTTTGTCCGCAGCCTCGTTGATGCAGATACCTGCGTTAGCATGGCAGAAGTCAAGCCCGCCGAGCTTCGCGACAACCTCATCAACCATTGCTTGAACGTCTGCTTCTGACGTAACGTCGCACTTGATTGCGATAATCTTGCGTCCTGTTGCCTCGGCAATTTCCTTCGCTGTCTTTTCGGCCTCGGCTATGTCAAGGTCAACGATTGCCAAGTCCGCGCCAGCCTCAGCGAATGCCGTAGCCGTACACTTGCCTATACCACGAGCCGCGCCCGTAACGAAACCTTTCTTTCCGTCAAGACGCATCTTTTCGATGATGCCCATAAAAGAACTCCTCCTTAAAAATTGAATATAAAGATACCCAAGTAACGAAGAATTTTGTAAAGTTGTTTTGTAAAATTGATTGACATAAAAATACAAGAATATGCGTTATTTGTCAATGAGAAAATACTCTAAAATATAAACGCAAATTTTAGAACAGGAGGCAAAATTTTTATGGAGCAGAGAATCACTCCCCAGCACATTAGAAAGAACAACAGAAACCGGATCTATGAGCATATTTACAAGCAGGGCAGTGAAGGAAGCTCGCAGCAGGAGATTATAGCGGCGCTTGCAATGAGCCGTCCGACTGTAGCCTACAATCTTAACGAACTTGAAAAAGACGGACTCATTTTAAAAAAAGGACTTCTTGAAACCGAACAGGCCGGGCGCAAGCCGACTATATGGACAGCAAACGCGGATTATAAAATCGCAATCGGCGTTGAGATTTTGCACCACGTCGTTAAAATCATCTCGATAAATTTATACGCCGCTAAAATCGACAGGACAGTTATAGAAATTGAATTTAAGAATCAGGAATCATATTTTAAAAATATAAGCGACGAAGTTAAGAAATTTATTTCGTCATTAAAATTAAAAAATCCCGCGAAAAAAATTTTGGGCATCGGGATCGCTATACAAGGGCTTGTGTCCGAAGACGGCAAGACGGTTATCTATGGAGAGATTTTCAAATGCACCGGCTTAAAAATTGATGTCTTCACGCGGTGGCTTGATTATCCGTGCAGATTTGTTCATGAACCTGACGGCGCGGCACTTTCGGAATTGTGGGTGTCGCCGGAACTCGATAACGCGATTTATCTTTCATTGAGCGTTCATCTTGGCGGCGCGCTGATATTCGGACGGAAAATTAATAACGGCCTTCACAGACATAGCACGACTTTTGAACATATACAGGCTAAACCCGACGGCGATTTATGTTACTGTGGCAAGCACGGCTGCTTTGAAACCATTTGCTCAATGTCTGCACTAGTAGGAGAAGATAATGAGCCTGACGAATTTTTTAATAAAGTCAGGAGCGGCGAACGCGAAGCCGCGGAGCGTTGGCAAAAATTTTTGGATTATCTAGCGTGTCTGATATTAAATCTTCATCTTGTTGTAGACACGAAATATATTTTGGGAGGACACCTCGCGCCGTTCTTCACTGAAGACGATATAAAAATTCTTCACAATGAAATCAGGAAGCGAACGCCGTTCAAAGAAGACGATGATTTTATTTTAATTAGCAAGATGCCGTCACACAACATCACGATAGGCGCGGCGCTGCCATATATCATAGAATTTCTTGAGGACGAAGGGATAACGGCATAAAAAAATTTGAGAGCTGAAAGAAAAATTTTCCCTCCGGCTCTCAATTTTATTTTTTTAATTTTTAATTTTTAGCCGCCGCAGCTTCCGTTACAACCCGCGCAGCCCATTCCGCACGAGCCTGACTTCCAAGCGTTGATGACCGGCACAAAAATATCCAGTATGGCCTGAATCTCGCTGATGCCTTCGTCATTTTCCGTAAGCTCCAGAGCCTCCATGATGCCCTCTTG
>CAJORD010000154.1 GCA_905236605.1 uncultured Synergistales bacterium
AGCAGTCTTAGCGGCGGCAATGAGCACGGCTGACAGTCAATTATTAGCGGCGGCTTCGGCTTTTGCTTCGGATGTTTATCGCCCTGTAATCCGTCAAAATCAAGCTAAAGATCGCGAAATGCTTTGGGCTGGTAGAATCGTCGTTCTTGTAATTTCATGCGTAGCACTTTATATTGCTTCAAGACCTGACGCGGGCTCTATTATGTCGCTTGTGTCTAACGCTTGGGGAGTATTCGGAGCTGCTTTCGGTCCTGCGATTATGTTGAGTTTATTCTGGAAAAAATTTACGTATACAGGCGCGGCACTTGGAATTTTCACGGGCGCAATCGTTGATATTTTGTGGCTTCAATACATGGCCGATACTGGAGTTTATGAAATTATTCCGGGCTTCTTTGCCGGCTTAGTTGTAGCATATTTAGCAGCTTTAATTTTCCCGCAAAAGTCTAAAGAAGTCGAAGAACTTTTTGATAAAGCCTTAGAAATGTCAAAGTATTAAATTTCTGAATGAAAATTATTAAAAAAACAGGTCGGTGATTTTGTTCCCGGCCTGTTTTTATATGAATTTATTAAAACTTAATTCAAATCTCTACACGCAACTATATCAACATCAGTATCACAAACGTTGTGAATTAAAACTTGGCCGATTTTAATCGGTGCTCTGACGTTTAACTCAGCTACGGCGCGAGCAATCTCTTTCAATTTGCCTTTAGGCGCGGGAGTTTTGCTTCGGATCGGGCAGACGGGTAATTTTCCGCCGGTTATTCTCACGGTTGAGGCAAAAACTCTGCGGGGATCGCTGACTTCGGTTTTAGCATAAGCTGCTCCTCTTGGACAATTATTGCCGCTTACACTCGCGACTTCACCGTCTTTAAGTATAACGTTGAGCCCGCAGCCCAAAGGACACGAAACACAAATAAATTTTTTTTCTTCCATAAAATAAACTCACTCCTTTTTTACAACGGTTGAATGTCAATCGTGATTTCTTTCAGATCCGGCTTAGCTTTGATGTCAGCAGCTTTAATTCGAGCTTCGTTCATTTCGCCGGGACGGGCATAACGTAATTTTTGAGTATATAATCCAGGTTCGGCAATAACTTTGCACGCGCCTTCGATCGGATGAGTTACTCGCATGTAAATAATCGTATCCGACTCGCCCGTTACGAACTGAGGTGAATATAATCTGACATTTTCGCCGCCTTTGACGGATATGCGTCTGACATCAGGCGAAATTTTTCCGGCCGCAAATTTAGCAGCATTAGCTCCCGCGATTAAACCTTCGTCGCTGACATTGTCTACTAAATCGTAAACTATTACAACGTTGCCCGCAGCGAAAATTGCAGGTTTTGAAGTCTGCAGTAAATCATTAACGACAGGCCCGCCCGTTACAGGGTGAATTTGAAGCCCGGCCATTCGCGATAATTCATTTTCAGGAATTAAGCCAATCGCTAATAAAAGCGTATCACACGGAACATATCTTTCTGTGCCTTTAATCGGCGTCATTTTGTCGTCGACTTTAGCAACAGTAACGCCTTCGAGTCTGTCAGCACCGTGAATTTTCATTACAGTCGTTTGAAGATGGAACGGGATTCCATAGTCATCGAGGCACTGCGCAATATTACGACGTAAGCCGCCCGGCCACGACATGACTTCATAGACGCCTTCGACTTCTGCGCCTTCCCAAATCATTCGACGAGCCATTATTAAGCCTATGTCGCCCGAGCCCAAAATTACAGCGCGTTTGCCCGGCATATAGCCTTCCATGTTCACGAATCTTTGAGCAGTTCCGGCCGTATAAATTCCTGCTGGACGAGTTCCGGGTATTCTGATTGCTCCGGCAGGACGTTCGCGGCACCCCATAGTCAAGACTATAGACTTCGGATTAAGACATTCAATGCCGCGTTCTTTGTTCATAGTCCAGACAGAATTTGAATTTTTATCAATCTGAAAGACCATTGTATTCGTACGAAATTCTACGCCAGCCTCGTGAGCTTGCTGAATAAATCTGTGCATATATTCAGGGCCGGTTAATTCTTCGCGGAATGTTCTAAGACCGAAGCCCGGGTGAATACATTGCTGCAAAATTCCGCCTAAGTCCCAATCGCGTTCGAGGACGACGACATTCTCTGCGCCTTCTTTTTTAGCTCCGATCCCAGCGGCGACACCTGCGGGGCCTGCTCCGATGATAAGAACGTCAATATTATTATTCATGATTTAAGCCCCCTTGTTAAGTAAAAATTCTTTAGTTTTGCCGACGAGTAATTTTGAAGCTCCGCCGTGTCTCG
>CAJORD010000155.1 GCA_905236605.1 uncultured Synergistales bacterium
AACTTCCCTTCGGTTTATTTCTACACGTTCAGAAACTCAAAACTCGTGAACGCGCCTTTGAATCTCGGAATCGAAGAAAAAAAATTTGTCGAAGACGTTCCATATATCGCCGCGCAATGGGTTCAGCGGAACAGAATTTTTTTAATTATCCCGTCTGACAGCATGTCGGCCGCGAAACTTCCCAATAAAAATGTCTTGCCATTACTAAGTAGCAACGGAAATTTATTAATCACCAATAAATAAAAATTTGAAATTTTAGAAAGGACTTTCACAATGCGAAAAAAAATTTTTAATTCAATCGCGATTATTTTAATTTTAATTTTTGTGTCGTCGGCTTCATTCGCTGAAGTCGATTCAAGCGCTGAAAATCACAAAATCATCGGCGGACTTTACTCACTCGCGGCAGCTATCGAGCTTAACGCAAAGACAAACCCTGATGTTAATTCACTCGTGCGATTTTTTGAACGCATTCCCCCGGGTTGGCAAAACGAAATCAAAATCGAGCGCGACAAAAATAAAAAATCAATTTGGGTCGGCATTGCTGTAGATGAATTTTCGACGGCACGAAAATATTTGCGGTCTCACGCTGACGAACTTGGAATTAAAGACGCTCCCGGCGGTGCGGCGTGGCTCGGCAGTGACTTCGCGTGGCTCAAAGCGGCCGACATAACCAAAAATAAATTAAAAATCTTTGACTTCGCAGCGGCTGAAGGCGAAGGGAAAATTTTCTTCAACGTCCCCGGCTCTGATTCATGGTGGGTAGCTTGGCCTTCGTTTAATTCAAGCGCGATGAAAAAAATTTTGAACTCTCACGGTACAGAGGACGCTCCAGAACTTCAAGCACCAAAATTTGAAGAAGCTCCACGAACAAGCATATATGACGAAGTCAGGCCGTCTTCAGTCAGAGTCCCTGATAAAATGCACATGGGAACGTCAAAAAATAGTTTCGATATGTCGATGGAAGTCGGCGACGTGATTTTTAATCCGATTCCGAACGTCGGAAGATAATTTTATTTTTTAATAAGGAGGAACAAAAATGGCGGTTTTAATTTGCGGAGGCGCGGGCTATATTGGCTCGCACAATGTCAGAGCGTTCAAAGCTCACGGCGAAGAAGTGATCGTGATTGACAGTTTATACACGGGACATAAAGCTTCGCTTCCCGAAGATGTGAAATTTTACGAAGGCGACATTCGCGACGGCAAAATTTTAGATAAAATCTTCACTGAAAACAAAATCGAAGCTGTGGTTCACTTTTGCGCGTTCTCACTCGTGGGCGAGAGCGTCGAACAGCCTCTTAAATATTTTAACAACAATGTCGGCGGCATGATTTCTCTGCTCGAAGCTATGCAGCGAAACGACATCAAACGAATAATTTTTTCATCGAGCGCAGCAACTTACGGCGAACCTAAAAAAATTCCGATTTTAGAAACTGACTCCACAAATCCCACAAATCCTTACGGCGAAAGCAAATTAATAATGGAAAAAATGATGAACTGGGTCAGCCGTCGTTATGATATTCGCTACGTGTCATTGAGATATTTCAACGTCGCTGGCGCGTGGCATGACGGCACAATCGGCGAGGACCACAGACACGAAACTCACTTAGTACCGATAATTTTGCAAGTTCCATTAGGCAAGCGTCCTCACGTTACTGTTTACGGCGACGACTACCCGACTAAAGACGGCACTTGCATTCGCGATTACGTTCACGTCGAAGACTTGGCGCGCGCTCATATCCTTGCACTCGAATATTTGAGAAACGGCGGCGAAAGTGGAATTTTCAATCTTGGAAGCGGCGACGGCTATTCGGTCATGGAAATGATTAACGCAGCACGCGAAGCAACAGGTCAGGACATCGCGGTAGAAATTGGCGAACGTCGCGCGGGTGACCCTGCGAAACTCGTAGCTGATAGCACGAAGGCCAAAGAAATTCTTCATTGGCAACCGCAAATTACTTGTATGGAAGACATAATCGCAAGCGCTTGGAAGTGGCACAAGTCCCACCCGAACGGATATCCAGATTAAAATTATGAACTCGTGGAGCGCAGTTCTTGACAGTTGCCCGGGACTTCTAGTCTGTGTCATA
>CAJORD010000156.1 GCA_905236605.1 uncultured Synergistales bacterium
CTATGTAAGCGAGCCAACGCCTATTCGCCAGATTATCATCAATGTAAACGTGGACAATACAGCTGACGATAAACGACCGTTGTTCTTTTTCTATGACGGACCCGACGCCCGCACGACACTAAGCAACAACGGCGGCGGTCAACCTATTTTGGAACCGGAAAAAGCTCAGCCCGTTATCTTGAACCTCAACGCGGATTTTAAAGGCGTGCTGTGGATGCCCGATATACCCGTCGTGATTAACGGCAACGGTCATAAATTCGAGGGCTTTATCGTCGCTAAAGAATTCCGCTATCTTTCCACTACAGAAGGTGTGCAAGTCGCTTACAGTTCAGAAGGCAAAACAGATAAAAATTATTCGGACAATAAGATTCACGTCGATCCCAGCACCGGCAACGTTTATACCGTGAAGGCAACGGGAAGCAACGCCAAAGATTTGTTTACTTACAATGCAGCGGATAAATTCAATTTAAGTAGCGACTCGGTGTTCAGAAAATTTACTGCAGAAAAGGAACTCAAATATATGTACATTTTCTACGACTACAGTGACAACCCGACGATAGACCCGACGCCGTTCTATGACAGAGAAGGAAATTTAATTCCGATTTATAAATACAACGAAGAAGGCAAAGAAGAGCGCATTGAAAATTGGGAAGATGTAAAACTTTACGACGAGAACGGAATCCAGATTCCAAAGCAAATATCGGGTAACGCGAATAAAGGTAGCGTTCGCTTTGATTCTAAAGGAAATCCTGCACCTGTTTTCGACGAGGCAGGAAACCCGATATATTTCTGTGACGATTACGGTCAGTTGGATTTGCCTTACAACATATTCACACTTGACAAGACGCACGAACAATACGAGTTTCTGCTGACAGATACCGAAACTTTGAATGTACCTAACACGGAAGATTGGACGTAAAATTTAACGCTAAAAATATTTACCGCAGGGAAAAATCCTTGCGGTATTTTTTTGTGCAATATGTCGTACATAAAAATTTCATCTCGTTTTTGTTGAAAAAATTTTTCCGTTTGTTATAATTTATTTGTAAAATATTTTTATATAAGATGCAAGCGGGGGAGAGTGTACCTCATGAAAAACAGAAACTTTAAAACGTTCCCACTGTCGGGACGCCGCGGGCAAGTCGCGTTGCTTTGGGCACTCCTAATCCCGATTCTATTCCTTTGTCTCGGATTGGGGCTGGACTTGGGCTGGTATTATCTCAATGTCTTGCGCTTGCAAAATGCGGCGGATTCGGCTGCCGTCGCGGGAGCTCAAAAAATTCTCGAAAACAAAAAAGACACCGAACTTTCCGACTACAACTCGGCTAAGCTCGTCAGTTATTACATTGACAATCCGTATATCCCCGTGGACGACAAGCTGATAAAAACGATTGGCGAAAGTCATGACGAAGCCGCCAATTACGCTTGGAAAAACCTTTCCTCGTCAAAAGATTCTTTTCAAGTTCACGGCGACGGCAACTACACAATGATTGACGGTTGGAGCAAAAAAAATAATTCCAAAGTCACGATGAATTCTTCAATGTATCAAGATGGAGATAAAATTTATTTTGTCGTTAAGCTCAATGAAGACATTCGTCATTTTTTGATGCCCGGCTGGTTTAACAGTATGAGTGCGCCCGTTACCGCCGTTGCCATGTTGTCAAAAAAAGTTTTGAGCAACAGCAAAGTACTTGACGCCAATATTAATAACGATAATCAAAGAATTAACGAATCGCCGTCCGAAATTATTCCCGATCTAGACGACGACAATAATTCAAGCGCAAGCGGCGGCTCAAGCAACTCCGCTAAGGACAAAACTCTGCCGCCCGTAAATTCGAGTGATTCTGCGCTTGATAAGCTGATAGATAAAATTTTCGGCGAAAACATAACAACAATAATAACGTCCAATTCTACAAATCAGGATAATTCCAATCCCACTACACCGCCCGATAATTACAATCCCACTCCGAGCGGCACTTCAACAATCAGCGACGCTCCGATGAGCAACCCGAACGGCGATAACTCCAATACACAACAAAAACC
>CAJORD010000157.1 GCA_905236605.1 uncultured Synergistales bacterium
CCGGTTAAAGTCGTGAGCGTCCTTCCACAAAAACCCGGCACTTCGATGAAGGACAAAATTTTAATAAAATTCACCGGAAAAACTAAACTTGCGCAAGGCATGAGCGGTTCGCCCGTGTTCATAAAAAATAAATTAATCGGCGGGATCCGGAGCGGTTGGGAAAATTCGGATCAATCGCTCGCACTAGTTACTCCGATCGAAGCAATGACACAAGCATTTGAGAACGGCGGCTTAAAACTTGCGAACGAAGAATTAAAATTATTTAATCTTTCTGTAACTGGCATAAATGCAAATTCTTTTGCGCAATTTTGCAAAGCCACCGGCCTAAAAGTAAATCAGGGCCTCGCGATTGGCTCCGGCGCACTTGATATTAAAAATGTGAATTTCAAACCCGGCGACGCTGTTTCGGCTTTGCTCGTTTGGGGCGATGTCGAAGTATCAGCAACCGGAACTATAACGGCAACAACTAAGGACGGAAAATTTCTTGCGTTCGGTCATGATTTTTTAAATCGCGGACGATCGAATTATCCTGCCGCCGGAGCTTTTGTTCATGAAACTATCGACAGCTACAATTTTCCTTTTAAAATTGCAAGTCCGTTATATATCAACGGCACGATAACGACAGATTGCGACGCCGCTATCGGAGGGCAAGCCGGATTATTCCCGCAGTCGTTCGCAGCAGAATTAAATTTTAAAAATCTCGACACGAATAAACAGACACGTTATAAATTTCGCGTTGTGCCGGACGAGTTTTTGACCGCAAAATTAATCGAAGACGTTTATAAAGGACTTGTAGCAGAAGCGTGGGGACGAAAAGGCCAAGGCACTATGAACGTAAGCTTAAAAATCGAAGGCGGAAATGTTCCGAAGGGATTTGTGCGGCGCGACGCGTTTTTTTCTAACGAGGATATAACCGAAGCCGCTTTGAAAGACTCCGCCGAAATCATAGGCGCGTATCTCACACAGCCCTTTAGCGCTACAATGCCTTCAGGTTTCATTTTGAATGTCGAAGCAACAGAGAAGCCGAAAATTTTACGCATTGAAGCCGTCGAAGTCCCTTCGTCCGTGAAGCCGGGAGAAGAATTTGAGATTCAAGTTACTTTGCGAGAATGGCGAAATCAAACGACCGTTAAGACTTTCAAATTACGAGCACCGCGGGACGCTTCAGGAATTGCCGAAATCGTTGTGAGAGCCGGCGGCGTTGAGCCAATGCCACAGACCGCAATCGAAGAAAACACTATGACGATAGACAGCTTAAAACGAATGTTCTCAGAGTTCAAGGCGATTGACGCTAACAATGAATTAATTATCGAACTCAACACGGACACTTTAAGCGCGGCACTTGAAAACGCTCTGAACAGACTTTCGGACGACGAAGAAGACGATGACTATTTGCCCGAGGAGCTTGAATTTTTGAGCGAAACCCAAGAGCGACGACTCAAAGAAGGCACGCTAAAAATTTTTAGCTCTGATTATGTCGTTGATGGAATGTTGAAGCGCTTAATCCACATAAAAAAATAAAATCATGAACACAAAAGGATTATTCATTGTCTTAGAAGGCGTTGACGGTTCTGGAAAATCCACGCAGGCCGCAAAGCTCGCCGAATGGTTGACAAGTCGCACAAGTCGCAAAACTGAACGAACGGCCGAGCCGTATATTTTGCGTGAATTAATTTTAGGCCGCAAAGACTTTTGTAAAGCGTCGGAGCTTTTATTATTTTTGGCTGACCGCGCGCAACACGTCGATAAAATCATAAATCCTAATCTCGAAGCCGGGCACAACGTCATCTGCGAACGCTTCAACGATTCGACTTTAGCTTATCAAGTTGGCGGTCACGCTATTAATTTCTCTAAAGTCGCGGACTTAATTAAAGTTTGCGATTTCCCAGAGCCTGATATTAAAATTTTTTTGGATTTATCGCCCGAAGTTGCTCTTGAACGCGTCCGCGCACGTAATAATCAAAATGACCGTTTCGAGGACGAGGGACTGAATTTAATAAAAAAAGTCGCAGCGGCTTACAGAGAAATTTTTTCAAAATCTTTGCCGAACTTAATAAAAGTAGAATGCGATAATAAAAATGAAGAACAAGTTTTTGATTTGATAACTTCAAATCTAAATTCAGTTTTGAAATTTGAGGAGTTGTTTTAATGGCAGGCATTCAAGTTAAACGCAGGACTAGTGATCAGACCCCGACCCCAACGCCTCAAATGAGAATTGAATCGGGCGGCGGCGGAGCAGGTCATCACACAGACCCAGCGGCGGCGGTATCGCCTTCAGAATTTTCGTTTGAGTCGGTCATGGAGTCAACAGAACTCGAAGAACTTCTGGATCAGCTTTATGAACTTTCGGATCGGCTTTCAGTGTTTCCGGGCGGCCGACTTATTGAAGAATATAGAAGCGTCTTGCACGAATTATTAAAGCGTGCAGCGAAGGGCATGAGAATAAAACGTGATATGCGTTGGCGAAAGACGGACCGAAAAATGTATATCACGATTGAGCGCGCCGAGAAAGCGATGGAAGAATTAGAAGAGGCTTTTTTATATGAAGGCAACAGAACGAAAGCGCTTGCACTTATGGAGGAGATTAAAGGGTGCCTGATCTCGCTTCTAATGTAACGTGGCAAGAAATCGTTCGTGAAACTCAGGCCGGAAATATTCCACATTGCCGGGCAATAGTCGCGTCGGGAAATTTTCATGATGAAATAATCACGGAACTTTCAAATTTAATTCTCGGGAGTTATCGGCCGAATCACCCGGACTTGTTGATAATTGGCTCCGTCGATAAGCCCGCGCCCATTGGCAACCCTGACACAATGACCGAAGAAGAATATCGAAATTCGACGCGCGGACTTATTGAAAACATCGCTTTGAAACCTCTTGAAGCTCAAAAAAGGCTTGGCGTGATTATGTCTGCTGACAAATTAAATAAATCCGCCGCGAACAGTTTATTAAAACTTGCCGAAGAACCGCCTTCGCACGCTTATTTATTATTTTTAATGGAAGACATCAGATTTTTTCTTCCGACTTTGCGAAGCCGCTCTCATGTTAGCGTTATCGTTTCTCAAGACGAAGAAGAATCTTATTCAATCCCCGTATCCGAAACAGAGTGGCTCGAATGGCTTTCGCGAACTCGAAAGGCGAACGACTTAGAAATGATTTTGAGCGATTTAGCAGCGTGGCGAAATTTTGCGGCGTCAAGTCAAAATTTTATTCTTGCCTCAAAACTCGGAAGACTTTATATAATTGCAAATAAAAAAAATTTATCTGTGCCATTTATGTGCGACGTTATCATATTGGCGTTAAAAGGAGAAAACAAAAGCTTTGAAAATATATTTGACGATCTTTGGTAAGCCTCGTTATTTGGGACTTATGAAAGTGAAAGACAACATAAATTTTGAAAATTCAGGTTGGGTAGTCGTGAAGACTGCGCGTGGTTATGAGATGGGATTACCGGGGGGAGCGCTTTCTGAAGAACAGGAAGAGAAATATCAAAGTGCTACTTCAAATTTTGAAAGTTCTTCTTACACTGTGCTTCAGAATATAGATTTTGTGAAAGTCGCTGACGATTTCGATATTTCTTCCTACTATAAATGTCGTCGTGATGAAGAGCAGGCATTGTTGACCGCGCGCAGTATTCTTGAAGAACACAAGTTAAATATGAAACTCGTTGACGTTGAATATATGCTTGACCGCAAAAAATTTTATTTTTATTTCACGGCGGCCCAAAGAGTTGATTTTCGTCTTTACGTTCGGGACCTTGCTTATACGTTCAGAACTAGAATCGAAATGCGACAAGTTGGTATTCGCGACGAGGCTCGAATCGTTCGTGGACTTTCAATATGCGGCAGGCCGTGCTGCTGTAGTTATTGGCTTCGTGGTTTTTCGCCGATAAGTATCAGAATTGTAAAAGAGCAGCGCTCTGCATTAAATCCAACAAAAATTTCAGGGTTATGTGGGCGTTTAATGTGCTGTATGTCGTATGAGAAAGAATTTTATTCGGAATTGTGGTCAAGATTGCCCGGTCCCAGCGCAAAAATCAAAACGGAGCAGGGAATTTACGTTCTTGAAAGTTTAGATTTGGGCCACGAATACGTGAATATTAGATTTCCGAATGGCCGTCTTGTGTCTGTTTCTATAGATGAGTTTCCGGACTTTCAAGAAACAGTTTTGAAGGGCGAAGAATGGGGTGAAGATAAAGAATTCGCAGAAAAGAAAAAAGCTGCAGCGGCGCGTATGGCGGCTTTAAGAGAACGTGCGGAACGTCGCAGAGCGCTAAAAAGTAACGCTGTAGCAGTGAGGCCAAGTGCAGATAAAAAAATTGAAACTCCAGATAAGCCGACGAAACAAAAAAATAAATCTCAAAAGTCAAAGCAAAATCGTAAACCTAATAAACAAAATACAAATCGCAGCAAGAAAAATAAAAAAATTGAGGAATGAGTTTTAACTTCTCACTCCTCAATTCTAACTCCTAATTAAATTTAGCCCATCGTGTCCCAGCTCTGAGCTTCTTCAATGTTGTCTGCGCCGGTCAAGTAAAGTTCTTTCGGCACTCCCATAACGACAAGTCCGGATTTCGGATCGACGTAATAATTTTTCGCGTCTTCCGCCGGGTCTTCGCCGATCACTGTCCCGTCCGGGATAATATTATGACCGTCGATAATCGCGCGTTTAATTCGGCAGTTGTGTCCGATTACAACATCGTGGCCGATGATACTTTCTTCGACTACGCTGCCCGACTGAACGAGACAGTTACGCGCAAGGACTGAATTTGAAATATTCGCACCGAAAACTCTGCTTCCTTCTGATAACATGACCCTGTTAATGTTGCAGGGGTGCCCGTCATCAGGATAGCAGTACGAAGGGGGATCACCGAAGGATACTGTGCGAATCGGCCACATCGGGTTATAAAGGGTCATTTCTGATTCATGACCGATTAATTCCATGTGAGCCTGCCAATAAGCCTGAAGAGTTCCGACGTCGCGCCAATATGGTTTATCAGTTCGCCACTGGTGAACAAGTTCTGTTTCTGCTGTCGGGTGCGGAAGTACGTTTGTAGAGAAATCATAAGCACAGACTTTCATTCCGTGGGCTACAAGGTTCGGGATAATGTCTTTCCCGAAGTCGTGGCTTGACTCTTTCATGGCGTC
>CAJORD010000158.1 GCA_905236605.1 uncultured Synergistales bacterium
CTTCGACTCCGGCCTTGTAGCCTTCCCAACGTCCTAAGAAAGTAGCGTCGCCGGGTTCCCAACCTTCGAGACCGATTTTGCGGCAGCCTTTCTGACCTGCGAGAATTAAAACAAGCGTCTTGCCGTTGTCAAACTCTGATTCATGGACGGCACCGACATAATATTTTGAAGCGCTTGCCTGTGCGTACTCGTCAGGGTTTGCGGCCTTGTCGATAACTCTGAAGAACTGCGCTACATAGACTTCGTTCTCGTCGCAAGTCTTGATTACGGAGCCCATCTCTGCGCTTGCACTGTTGCAAATAATAATTCCGTCGCAACCGGCAAGAGCTAACGTCTCTGCGCTCGCTGTAACCTGCTCGGAGATGTGAGCCTGGTCTACCCACTGCGTCTGAACACCAAGAGCTGCGGCTGCGGCGTCAATCATTCGTTTGCATTCGCTGCCAAGAGTGTCGGTTGAGCTCCAAATAGAAATTCCGATTTTAATCGGCGCGGCGTAGATAGCGGGAGCGTAACTGAAAACCATAGTAAGGACGAGAAGAAATGCTACAAATCTTTTCTTCATGATGAAAAAATACCTCCAGATATAAAAATATTTTTCTGAAATTTAATGTGAGTGTTTTAATTATATACAAACTGATAACGCCTTGAAAGAGGGAATTTTGCGGATTAAATTAATTTTTGAGAGTGTCGATTAATTTTTGAACGACGGGAGAATTTTTGTCGCGCGCATAAATCATCACGGGAATTTTTGCAGACGGTACGATAGGCACGACCGTTATATCGGAATGCTGAAAAATATCAAGCCCACGACGCGGCAAAAGTCCGACAGCGTTTTGAGTCGAAATCATGCTGATTATAGTTTCGCTTCGGGACGTGAAAACTTTCAACGGCGTCAAATGATTTTCTTCAAAAAGTTTTATACAAATTTTATAAATCGAAGTGTAAGTTTTTGTTAAGAACAACGGCATCGAAACTACTTGCGAAAGTTCAATAAATTTTTTTGTAGCTAAGGGGTGCGATTTTCTCATCACGGCAACAAGTTCATCATCAACAACTTTCACCGCGCAGCCATAAGAAATTTCCGGCGGAAGCGTTCGACCGATTATCATGTCATAAATTCCAGTTTTGAAACCTTCGATTAAAATATCTTCTTCGACGTCTTCGACAACAAGATTAAATTCCGGGTGAGCCGTATTGAAATTAGTAATTTTGAAATTTAATCCGTACTGACCCAGAAACGCAAGCGAACCGATCTTGAAAGCTCCATGATTTTTTTTGAAGGCTTGCATGTGAGATAACATTATTTGATATTGAGTCAAAATTTCTTCGGCGTCGCGCGCAAAAATTTTACCGGCCTTCGTCAAGCTCGCGCTGCGTTTAGAACGGTCTATTAACTCAACACCGAGTTCGTTTTCTAGTTTGCTAAGCTGCTTCGACAATGACGACTGCGAAATATTCATCTCGTCGGCGGCTTCGAGAAAAGTTTTATGTTCCGAGATTGCCAAAAAATATTTTAGTTGAGCTATATTCAAGTCTATTACACCCCCTGATTAAATTCTTTTTTTGAAATAATGGCGGCGAATATTGAATTGATAATTGGGAATGGCATGAATAAAATCTTATCACATTGGTGAATATTGAGTGAATATTTATTTTTGGGAAGCGGGCCTGCACAAAGCAGGTCTGCTATATTAAAATCGCGTGTTATAATGCGTGAAAAAATTTGAAAGGCGGATTGTTTAAGATGGCGGAAAAAAATTGTCCTTCATGCCACAAAGAATTGAAACTCAGAGAATCAGGTTACCCTATGGGAAGCGCATTCCTTAAGGCCGACAGAGTCCACGTAGATATTTACGAGTGCCCCGAGTGCCACGAGATTAAACTCTATGCTTCTGACGGCGACATGATGACTTGTCCGAAGTGCGGAACACAGCATAATGTAAAAGAAGCTTGCCCGGTCTGCGCGCTTAATGCAGCTTTCGACGGAGCAAACAAGTAATTAAATTTAAAAATTTGAGATTTCTCACCCGGTCTTCAAGGCCGGGTTTTGTTTTAATGTGAGAGCAAGTGCGCTAACATCTCTCCGACTATCGGCGCGGCGACACTGCTTCCGTGTTTGCCCGCTTCAATTACAGCGACAGCTACAAATTTCGGATCGTCCGCCGGAGCGTATCCCGCAAATAGCGCGTGGTCATCACCGTGAGAGTTTTGAGCTGTTCCGGTCTTGCCTGCAACTCGAACACCGAAACGCCCCGCCCTCGAACCTGTTCCGCGACTTACAACATAATCCAATCCCTTTTGAACGATCGCAAGTTTAGCCGGCGTTATGCCAATGTCCTCGGGAGTTTTGTAGCCTTTTTGATTTAAGTGTGGCGTTACGAGTTTCCCGCCGTTCGCTATGGCCGCATAAACTCGCGCAATTTGCAGAGGCGTCATCAGCATATATCCTTGACCGATTGAATAATTCACCGTGTCGCCGTTCACCCATGCCGTTTTGAAACGTCGCATTTTCCATTCGGGGCCAGCTATGTTGCCTCCACTCTCGCCGGGAATATCTAGCCCGGTCGGTTCACCAAGATGAAATTTTCTTCCCCATTTTATTAATCTGTCTATGCCGACGCGAAGCCCAACTTGATAATAAAAAACGTCGCAAGAATGTTGAAGCGCTCCGAGGACATTCAAAGAGCCGTGGCCGGAATGTTTCCAGCATTTGAACAAGTGCGAGCCGAATCTCAACCCGCCGCGGCATGAAATCATTGTCGAAGTCGTGATAGCGTTCTCTTCAAGCGCAGCGATAGACATGAACGCCTTGAACGTACTCGCCGGAGGATAAACACCCGCTATAGCACGGTCAAGCATAGGCCGGTCGGCGTTGTTCATCATTGCATTCCATTCGCGGCCAGACACTCCCCAAGTTAAAGGGTTGTTGTCGTAAACGGGACTTGAGGCCATCGCGAACACCGCGCCGGTCTTGACGTCCATCGCAACTAACGCGCCCTTATGACCGCGCAAAAGTTCGACGGCAAGTTTCTGTGCTCCCATATCTAAGGTAAGATGAACATCTTCGCCCTTAATCGCCGGAGTCGAATCTAAAATCCTGACTTTTCGGCCGCGTGCGTCAACTTCGAGAGCCTCTTGACCCGGTTGACCGCGAAGGAAAGTTTCATAGGAGCGTTCTATCCCGGACTTGCCGATTAAGTCGCCTCCGACATAGCCATCTTCGGTGCGAGTTTTTAATTCTTCTTCTGAAATTTCGCTGACGTAGCCAAGAATATTAGCGGCGGTGCTGCCGGCGGGGTAAGTCCTTCGCCACACGCTCAACGGAAATAACTCGCGCGGAAATTCATAATCTGCAACTAGCTCGGCCATTTGCGGCATCGTTAGGTTCGGAACGATTTTCATAACTCGATACGGCGCTATACGCTGCTGTTTTATGGTCTTCTCTAAGTCCGGAACGGTTATAGGTATGCCGTGACGTTTCAAAATTTTGCTTAAGTGTTCAAGTTTTTCAGGTGTGTTTAAGTCGAGAGGATAGCCCATGATATTAAAAGTCGTGTCGTTTATGGCGAGTGGCACGCCGTTGCGGTCAAAAATTTCTCCGCGTGGCGCAGGCGAACGGATCATTCTAAGGCGATTGCTGTGAGCAAGCCTGATGTATTTGTCGCCTTGATAAATTTGACAAAAGTATAAGCCTCCGACAAGAATAAAAATCGAAAGCGTCATCAAATAAAAAGTTAATTTCAATCTGCTATCTATAATTTCCATAAGAACGGATTATAACAAAAATTTTCTTTGCTATACTTAAACACAACACACAAACCAGAATTTTCAATTTCAAAAAGGAGATTTAATTTCACCATGAACGACTTTGAAAATCGTCTTGCAAAATATTATGACGAACTTAAATGGCTCTACTATGAACTCTACGGAAGCGATAAACAAGCGTTCGATTATTTTTGCGAAATGCTTCGAAAGTCATGGAGCGAACGCAATGACGCGTTAAAAGAACTCGATGAGGCCCGCGAAGAAGATCCGCACTGGTACGCCGGCAATGATATTTTAGGCATGATGATGTACACGGAATGCTTCGCGAAAAATCTCAAGGGCGTAAAAGAACACCTCGATTATATTCAAGAGTGCGGAGTTACATATTTGCACTTGATGCCGCTGCTTGACACTCCCAAAGGCCGAAGCGATGGCGGCTATGCCGTTTCCGATTTTAGAAAAGTCCGTCCCGATTTAGGAACGATTGAAGACCTTGCGGAGCTTTCTGCGAAGTGTCATTCACTCGGGATTAGCGTCTGTCTCGATTTCGTCATGAACCACACTAGCGAAGACCACGAATGGGCCAAGCGCGCCAAGAACGGCGAAAAAGAATTTCAAGACCGCTATTTCTTCTTCGACAACTGGGAAATCCCGAATCAATTTGAAAAAAATCTCCCCGAAGTCTTTCCGACGACCGCGCCGGGAAATTTCACTTTCAATAAAGAGTCCGGCAAAGTCGTAATGACGACGTTCTATCCGTACCAATGGGACTTGAATTATCGTAACCCCGTTGTCTTCAACGACATGACCGAAAATATGCTCTTCTTGTGTAATCAGGGGATCGACATCATAAGACTTGACGCTGTGCCTTATATCTGGAAGACGCTCGGCACGAATTGTCGAAACTTGCCGCAAGTTCATACGCTCGTCAGGATTATGAGAATGGCTGCCGAAATCGTTTGCCCGGGAACTTTATTATTAGGCGAAGTCGTTATGGAGCCGTCAAAAGTTGTTCCGTACTTCGGGACGGTCGAGAAACCTGAATGCAATATGCTCTACAACGTTACGACAATGGCGAGCACGTGGCACACAGTCGCTACACAGGACACGCGATTAATGAAGCATCAGCTTGCGAGCGTCTTTGCTTTGCCGAAAGAATATGTGTTCTTGAATTATTTGCGTTGTCATGACGACATCGGCTGGGGACTTGATTACGATTTTCTTCGCGGGTTCGGCTTTGATGAAGTTGCACACAAGAAATTTTTGAACGATTACTTCAAGGGCGACTTCAGAAACTCACCTTCGCGCGGCGAAACTTACAACGACGCTCCCGAACTTGGCGACGCCAGAATGTGTGGAACGACGGCTTCACTTTGCGGCCTCGAATCCTCAAATAAAAATATGGCCGTGAAACTCGACACTATGCTTCACGCATTCTTGTTCACGCAGAGCGGCATTCCTGTCTTATATAGTGGCGACGAGGTTGCACAACTGAACGACTACGCTTATCACGATGACCCCGACAAAGCTGAAGACAGTCGTTATATTCACAGAGGCTCTTTCAAATGGGAGAACGCGGCCAAGCGCGACGACATGACAACGCCGGAAGGGAAAATTTTCAACGCGATCCGAAA
>CAJORD010000159.1 GCA_905236605.1 uncultured Synergistales bacterium
ACTTTAATCTCGCGAATTACTTCTGAATATTTATCTTGAACGTTAGCCACTTTAATTTCTGTTTTTTCTTCTTTAACTTCTTTTTTGACTTCCGCTACGGCTTCTTTAACTGGCTCGGGCGCGGCCTGCTTCGGTGCGGGAGCTTCTGTGATTTTTGAAAGCTCTTTAAGTTTCGCTTGAAGTTCTGCGCTTTCTTTAGGGTCAACTAAAATTTTTTCCATTGGCGTAACGTGATTGACGCTCTTGGCCTTCTCTTCGATTTTCTTTTCATGTTCGACTGCGATTTTCTTTGCAGCGGCAGCACTTGTTACGGGCACAAGAGCGGTAGGCTTCCAAGCGCCTTGATTTTGCCAAATTGCGAGCATGTCGGCCTGATTCGCAGGCAAGTATATTGAAGTCCCGGCCTTGACGTCAGCAGACGAAGCGATACTGTTCGCCCAAAGGACATCAGCGACGGAAATATCATGAAGCAGGCAATAGCGATCTAGTTCAATAAATCCTAAATTAACATCTTCGTTAAATACAAGTGTCTCCCATTTAGCAGCGTGTGCATGAGCAGCAAGCATAAGCGTTAATATAAATCCAGTTAAAAATTTTTTTCTTAAATTCATTATTTGTTCTTCCCTCCTTAAAATTTGATACTACACTCTCTCTGTTACAATTCTGAAGCCTGCGTTTGAAAGTTCGCGGCGTATTGCGTCAATTTGTTCGCCGTCGCGAGTTTCAAGAGCGAGTTTCAAGAAACATGAATTAATAGCCATGTTTGTGTCGCCATGGTCATAGTAAACAGAAACGACATTAGCGCCGCAGCCCGCGATTATCTCCGAGACTTGCTGAAGCTGGCCCGGCTTGTCAACGAGTTCGATTGTGAGATTGACATTTCGTCCCGTCATCATGAGGCCGCGAGTTATGACGCGTGAAAGAATATTGACGTCGATATTTCCACCTGAAACTACGCAGACAGTTTTTTTATTTTCGATCGGCAATTTGTGGAACATTGCGGCAGCAACAGGAACAGCTCCCGCGCCTTCGGCGATTAATTTTTGTTTTTCAATCAACGCTAGAATAGCGGCAGCGATTTCGTCTTCTGACACACAGACAATATCATCAACATACTTTGAAATTATTTCAAAAGTGTTTTCGCCGGGATTTTTAACGGCGATTCCGTCCGCAAAAGTCGAAACGCTATCGAGGACTTCGCGATTATGATTTACAAACGAGTTATACATCGACGGAGCGCCTGCGGCTTGAACGCCATAAACTTTTATATCAGGCTTCAGCGACTTCACGGCGAACGAAATTCCCGAGATTAAACCACCGCCTCCAATCGGGACGATAATTGCTTCGACGTCTTCAAGCTGATCCAAAATTTCAAGTCCGATAGTAGCCTGACCCGCGATTACAAAATCATCGTCATACGGGTGAATGAAAGTTGCGCCGGTCTCGTTGACAATTTCGACGGCTCTGTCGTGAGCGTCATCGTAGGCACCCTTAACGAGTTCGATATTAGCGCCAAGTCGTCGAGTGCTTTCGACTTTCATAACGGGAGCGCTATCAGGCATACAAATTGTAGATTTGATTCCCTTACGAGTTGCGGACATGGCTACGCCTTGCGCGTGATTGCCGGCCGAACAGGCGACTATTCCGCGAGATTTCTCTTCGTCGGAAAGCTGCGAAATTTTGTAATAGGCTCCGCGTAATTTGAAACTGCCCGTTACTTGTAAATTTTCTGTTTTAAGATATAAGTTGTGCGACTCGCTCAGCAATGGCGCGGCGATTAAGTCGGTCTTTCTTGCGCACTCTCTAAGAACGTAAGCTGCGTGATAAACTTTGTCAAGCGTCAGCATTTTAATTTCCTCTGTTTCATATTCATCTTAAAAAATCATCACACCCCATAAAATAATTAGATAGTATAGCGCAAAATTAACGATTTTTTGTGAAAAATTTTGAAAAAAAATTCGCCGCGTCAGTTTGAGAATCTTTCACACCAACGCGACGAAAAAATTTTTAGACTTTAATTTTATGGCAGCGGGAAGTGGTCCCAAATCGGAATCCCGAGGAAAACTCCCGCCTTCCATTGTTCAGAACCGTACATAACTGCGAGCTTCACATCTACAAAATTATTCGGGAAGTTTACGGCCAAACCGACTTCCCACGGAGCGTCGATTTTATGCCAGCCTTTGTCCATAGCGTAGCCCCAACTTGCAAAAAGTTCTCCAGCAACAACTCCCATAGCACTGCGCGAAAGAATTTTTCTAACCGCCATGTTCGTCCAGAACATTCGCTCGGCTTCAATCGGATAACGCGCGATTGAATATAGTTCTTCAGCTGCACCTAAGTAAACCGCGTGGCTTCGTCTGTTCATGTCGCCTTCTGCAAACCCCATTCTGAAATACGTTCTCCAAATGTCAGAAACTTCGAGCGGCTTAAAATAACTAAATCTATAAACAATTTCATCGAAGTCTGGCCACCATGCGTTTAGTCGCCATGAATAGCCTTTAGTAGGATCGCCGGGAATGTCTAAAGTGTCATACTCGGCAGAGAAAGTCGGGCCTGCTGCGTCTGTGTCGTCTTTATCTGAAATTGTTCCGCCATCAATATGTTCATAAGCATAACCGATTGAAGTATTAACATCTCCCCATGTGAACAAGCGACTAACTCCGACCGCGTATCTGTCCCAATCTCGTCGCTTGTCATTCGGGCCGGCCGGCTGCCAATTTTGAATAGATAGATTAATTTGCCACGCGTCCATAGGCTGCGGCGCTGTCTGATAAGAGAGATCGATGCCCATCTGTTCGCCAATCTTTGCGACGCCGATTAAGGAATCGTACTCCGAAAAAATTCCGCGTGCTTCGCCTTTAAGATAAAGCCATCTGTTCGGGTGAAGATTAGTTGTGTAACCTGAAATTCCAAATTTAAGTTCCGGAGATTGTCTGACGTCGATACGAACAAGAACATCGCCGGATTCTGTTCGGCCAAGTTGATAATCAGCAAGTTCGACGCCGGGCGCGGCTGAAAGTTTTTCCATTTGCTCATCAATTTTTTCTGTGTCGACCTTGCGACCGATCCAGGATAACATTTTTTTGCGAACGAGTTCGGCCATTTTATCTGGCAAACCGTGAACTTCAATTTTCCCTACAATGTCGCTTAGGTGTCGTTCTTGCTGCAACGTGAAAAGCGCGGGGCCTCTTGCCGATAAAGCTTTAATCTCTTCGATTTTTTCTTCTGCGGCTTCGCGTCCGAGCTTGATAATCTCTTCGGGGTCTCCTGCGTCGAGCATACCGAGCCCGGCAACCTTCGGCCTTAATAAAATGTCAGCGGCTTTGCTCTCTTCGTCGGTTGTCTTTCTCATCAAGACCGTAAGAGTCTGGTTCATAACGTCCATGTAAGAATTTATTCCCGTCGTTGCGAGGACGTCAGAAATATCGACAGCAACAATAGGAATGCCGGGAAATAATTCTTGCGCAGTATAGACCGGTAAATTTGAAACGACTCCGCCGTCTACTAAGAGACGATCATCAATTACCCACGGCTCGAAGACCATAGGGATCGACATTGAAGCACGCATAGCCGCAGCGAGGTTGCCATTTTTCAAAACGATTTTTTCACCGGTGTTAATGTCCGTTGCTATGGCCGCATAAGGTATCGGGAGCTGATAAAAATCTGTTTCAGTTACGTGGCGCATAAGCTGCGAAAAATATTCGTAGAGTTTGTCGCCCGTAAGAATGCCTTTTGGACCGCGCTGTCCTTCGCTAATTTTATAAGTGAACGCGGGGATCGTGTTAGTCTTTGCGCGCCGGTCGTTGCCGGTAAAGACGAACATAGGGCCGGTGTTCTCTGACAACAAAGTTGGAAGGTCTAATTTTCTTAAAATCTCGTGCATGTCTTGGGTAGAGTAACCGCTAGCGCGTAAGGCACCCATTAAAGCGCCCATACTCGTGCCGACAATTCCGACGACTTCGACGCCATTTTGCTCAAGCGTTTCGATAACACCGAGATGAGCGAAGCCCTTTGTGCCGCCGCCAGACAAAACGAGAACGACCCCTGCTTCTGTCCGAACGGGATTAAACACAAACGCAAAGGCAACAAGGAAAGCGCAGAAAAATTTTTTCATGTTCAATCAATCTCCTTAAAGAAAAACGGCTCCGGCCCATCACGACCAGAACCGTCAATTAGATTCTTCATTATAAAGATAAAAATTAAAAAATTAAAATTGCTTAGTCAATTTTGAAAGACAGTACCAAATAAAGACCGCCCGTAGGTTCAAGTTGGAATGGCAATGTAAAACTTTTCATTCCGTTATCTTCTTTGACAACGTTGCTAATATTATCTCCGCAAATTAATTGCGGTGGCGTTACGTCGACAGTTCCGAGAGCACTCTGAACGAGAGCACGGCCACCAATCATGTTGGAAAGCTCGCCGATTACGCTCATAGAAACGTCGTCCCCAATTTGAGGAACAATCATTCCGCCAGACATAGCTCTGATTATATTGTCAAATCCTTCTTTGTTAAGCATTATATTAACTGTTCCGCGGGAGCCTACGCCCACAACGCCTATAAGGGCAACGGTGCAAATATTTTCGACTTTAACGCCCTGGGCGACTTTTGCTTTATTGAGGGTGATATTAAGCCCCACCTCTCGCCCTACTGAAAGAACAGCCGACGCAAAACTGTTCACAAGAGCGACAAGTTTATCCATACCGGCCAT